>NZ_CP016757.1:3432500-3585187 GCF_001701045.1 Cloacibacillus porcorum | reverse complement strand
AAAGTAATAATAAAAAAACCGCTGTGGGTAAATGTGTATAACGTGAATAATTTATAAAGTATTTGTAACAATAATATGAATGATATATAAATACGGTTTTACATAAATATAATAAAGAGATAAGAAGTGGTGATGAGGCGGGCAAAAACTGGGTAAAACAAAAAATTATCCACATGATGTGTATAAATTTTGTGCGTAATTTAGTGGAATTCAGAAAACTAAGGCGGTTTTTATAAAAACAGGTCTCCTATAATTAATATTTAGCGTAAATATAATTAGACCTTAACTGACTATAGTAAACTTAAATATGGAAAAAGAGGCTGTTGATATCCATTGAAGATAGGCAGCCTCTTTTTTTGTCGTTTACGTAAATAATGTAAGCTTAATATCAGCGGTTCCAGCGCCAGACGCTGCCTACATCTATCTTTTTGGGTTCTCCGGTCAGCAGCGCTTCGCCGTTTTTCATCGTCATGCTGCTGAAGCTGACGGGAAAAGGTATCTTGGAGAAAGGAAGCAGCGGATTAACCCTGCCGGTCACCAGCTCGGTGATATTTTCCGGCTGTTTTATGCCCTCAGCGTAGATCACCGTATCTTCGAGGTATACCCCGTCCTGCTTCAGTCCCAGCCGTCCCTTCGCCTTCAAATCGAGATTTATCTTTATTATTACCACGTCTGCTTCAAATTTTCCCTCGGCGCTGTAGCCTTGAGGAGAAAATTTGAAACGCAGCTCAGAAAAGCCGCCCGTGCTCTTTCCGGAGGCGAAATAGTCGTTTACGTCTCGTTCTCTTAGTACTATTTCGCCGCGCGATGACGTGATGCGGTGTGAAAGCTCCATGCCGCCGTCTTGGATATTGGCCGGCAGCTCCGCAAGTTCGGCGTCAAGCTTCATCGATTCTATTCTGATTCCTGATATAACGGCGCCGGCACACTCTATCCAGGCCCGTTTCCCATCGTCGGCGACGATGACCTCTACGTGTTCCGGCGAAAGTTCTTCGCGGAGGAGAGATCCGATCTCGCGCGCGGCCGCCATCTCCCGTTCTCCAGCAAATGATTGCGCCGCCGGGATTATCGCAATCGCCAGCGCGCAGATAAGCGCCTTTTTTATCTTCATTCAGGTATTGCCTCCTCAAAGCTTGGTATTGCTATATGCAATGATTCTAAGCCATAAAATATTTTTGTAACAGGGCGGAAAAATATAGAGAAAAAATTTGTATTTTTTTTGTTTATGATATATCATCTGATATATCTATGAGACGTAGGAAAATAATTGGTCGTTATTGGTTTTTTATGGTATCGTATAAAAGAAACAATAAAGGTATTTGGAGTTTTGAAATATGAGCTTGCTTGAACTTTTTGTCTTCTTTTTTAGAATAAGCGCCGTTACCTTCGGTGGCGGTATCGTGATCCTCGGCATGGTTCAGCTGGAGGAGGAGAAGCGGCGTGACATCGACCCGGAGGTCTTTGCCGACATGGTCAGCCTCGCGGCTTCGATGCCTGGCCCCATCGCCGTCTCCATCTCCTGGCTCATGGGACGCCATTACCGCGGGCTTATCGGCAGCTTCGTCGCCGTTGCGGGCGCTATACTGCCGCCGTTCCTTATAATACTCTTCCTCTCTCCATTTATAATAAAGTATTCCGACGTGCCGGCGGTCAAGGGGTTTTTCCGCGGCGTCCTCGCTGGTACTAGCGCAATAATTATCCTTGTTATTATTGATAATGTTAAAAACGCCCTCCTTGGAAAATGGTGGAACCTTGTCCCATATCTGCTTGTGATTTCGCTGATCGGCGTTCTTAATCTGCACCCGCTGCTTGTTATGGCCGCGGTCATCGCGATGCAGTTCATCCATGAAAAGGTCACGTTAAAATGACGAGTATACCGCAGTTAATCTTTGCCTTTATGCAGATTGGGATAACCGCCTTTGGCGGCGGTCTTTCTACACTGCCGCTGATAGAATACCAGCTCGTGACGAAAAACGGCTGGATGGGCGTTGAGGAATTCAATCAGATGGTGGCGGTATCACAGGTCACTCCTGGCCCAATAGCAATCAACGCCGCGACCTTCGCCGGTTACCAGCAGGCCGGTTTCTGGGGATCCTTCGCCTCTACGCTCGCCCTTGTCGCAGCGCCGCTTATGGCGCTTTCCATAATCCTGTTTCTGCTGCAGCGCGTGAGCCCGGAGAAGAGCAAAAACTTTAAATTGATGCTTCGCCCGGTTGTTGCCGGACTTTTGACCCTTTCGATCATCTCGCCCTTTACCTCGACATGGAATAACGGCGCTGTGGCGATCGCTCTCTTTGCCGTGGGGGTCGGACTTATTAAATTCAGTAAGTTCTTTAAAGAAAATCCGGCGACGATGCTGATAATATTTGGAATATTCGGAGCATTCTTTCTGCGCTGATGTTAATTATAAAAATAAAATTTAATTTATATTTTAATAAAACAGCAGAGATTTTGTCCGTTGATATATCAGATTTTAAGAAAAAGATGTTTTGAGTTTTACAACATAGCCAATGTTATGCTTATAAAATAGAGGTGCCCCGTATATTTGATATAGATTGATTTTGGGCTTGTTGTAAGCGTTTTTTGCACATTGACAGAAAAATAGAGGATATAAATCTTACGTCTGTATTTGATACAGTGTTGCAAGTAACTTAAATTACATTTTACTTGATGAAACACGGGTGAAAATCAGACGCGGCAGAGCAGTGTGTAAAAAAGATTGACTAAATAAGATGTTTGTTGTAATTTATTTCCTAGCAACTGCATTTTTTTACTTGTTTACACATTGCATATTTTACGCTGAAAAAGGAGGAAAGTTCTTAAGGCTACGTGTAATGTAAGCGCTTTTTCTTTTGAAACAAAAACTAAGCAGAGTCTCAAAAAGGTTCGATTCTGAAGGGAGAGTTTTTCGTGAAGAAATTTGCACTTATGTTTGCAGTAATGTTCCTGTTTGTAGCTATGATAAGTCCAGCGACTGCCGCGCCAACAGTGTTCCGTTTCGCCGGTCAGTCGCCGCCGGATCATATGGCGACTAAGATGATGGAACAGATGGCTAAGGAGATCAACGAAGGCACGAAAGGCCGCGTTGAGGTAAAGGTCTACCCAGCCAGCCAGCTTGGCAATTACACCCTTGTTATGGAAGAGATGATCCGCGGTACCGTAGATATGGCCTGTATGTCGGTCGCTACGGACTTTGATCCGCGTCTTGAGATTCTTTACGCCAACGGATATGTTACGGGTTATGACGCCGCTAAAAAGGCCTTTGACCCCGACGCGTGGCTTCCTAAGAAACTCAACGAATTCCTCACCCCCCTCGGCGTTCGCCTTATCGGCTCTTATATTGAGGGCTTTATCGGCATAGCGTCGGCGAAAGAGGCGAAGGCTCCATTGGATCCGAAGGTTGACAAAGGCCTTCTTACCCGCGTTCCGAACATGGTCTGCTATACGGCCGGCGCGAAAGAAATGGGATACCGTCCCATCACCATCCCCTATCCCGATGTTTATCAGTCAATGCAGACCGGCGTATGTGATGCCGCCGACGGCTATCCGACGGCTGCTGCCTACACCATTCTCGGCGATGTCATTAAGTATTGGTATGCAACAAACTACTCGATGGAATACCTCGGCTACATGGTCAGCGATAAGTCATGGAAGAAGCTGAGCCCCGAAGATCAGAAGGTATTCCTCGATGTTGCAAAGAAGTACACGCTGAAGTCGATAGACAACGCGAAGGCGGAAGATGAGAAGTACATGCAGCTTATGGAAAAGAAAGGTATCAAGGTTTACAGATACACTGAAGAGCAGCTGCGTCCGATCAAAGAGGCCTGCATGAAATCCTGGGATGAGATCGGTAAAGCCGGCGCCGGTACGGAGCTGATGAAGGAATTCAAACAGAATCTCGGCAATATTTAGTTGTTATAACATCAGGCATTCAACAGCGATGCTTAACATGCGTTAACGATAAAGCCCGAGGGGGTACCGCCCCTTCAGGGCTTTTCCGTCTCTGAAAGGAGTACCACAAATGTCAATTGATGAAATAAAGGTCGAACAGACGATACCGTCCGATCTTGAAGACATCCAGCCAAATGTAAGACCGCCAAAATGTCTCTTTGACAAAATTACCGTTAGTTTCTATTCGATAGTCTGTTTTGTGATGTCTATACTTCTTACCGTGATCATCAGCGCGGCGACGATAATGCGCTATATCTTTGAGATGGATCTATACGGTTATGAGGAATGGATCAAAATATTCGCGTTCTGGCTCTATTTTATGGGGGCCGGATATGGCGCCTTCGCCGGCACGCACGTCTCCGCCGACCTTGTCCAGTCTTATGTTAAGGAGGGAGTTATCAAGAGGCTCCTGATTTTCATAAAGACCGTTATAACGCTTGGAGTGACCCTTCTTTTTACAAAGTATGGCTGGGACTACCTTATCTTCGGATTTCTCGGCCCTCTGGGGACCGGCGTCGCGCTTCCGCGTACGGTTGCCTGGAGAATACCCCTCTGGACAGCTTATCTGTCGATATTCCTTGGTCTTGTTTCAATGTCGTACTATTTCATGTGGGACATGATCAGAGCGGGAAAGATACTCTTCTCTGGAGGTAAAAAGTAATGATTTATGTAGCACTTATAATACTCATCTCAGCGCTCGTCATCGGCGTTCCCGTGCCTGTCAGCTTCATGGCCTCCTGCGCCTGGCTGATATTCTTCGGCGGTCCGAATATGGAGGGCTATCAGGCGACGCAGCTGCTTCCCTATGGCTTCACACAGATGAACTCCGTCTCGCTCATCGCGATCGCGATGTTCATCCTTGCCGGCGGCATCATGGAGCGCGGACGCATAGCAGAAAAGCTCATTGACATGGTCGATGTCTTTGTCGGCCACATCAAGGGCGGACTTGGCATCGTCGGTACGGTCTCCTGCGCGGTATTCGGCTCTATCTGCGGCGCCGCCTGCGCTACGCTCTCCTGCATCGGCGCGATTATGTTCCCGCGTTTCAAACAGGGTGGATACCCGATGGGGCACGCCTGCGCGCTGATGGCCAACGCTTCGCTGCTGGGGCTGCTCATTCCCCCCAACGCGACGCTCATCATCTTTGCCTGGATCAGCGGCATCTCCGTCCTCGCCTGCTTCCTCTCGACGATCGGACCCGGAATCGTCACCACGATACTGATCTCCGCCGTCAACGTCTGGATGCTGCGTGACAACAAACAGGTCTTCGTTACCACGAAGCGTACCGGCGCGGAACGTTTGAAGATGTTCCGTGAGCGCGGACGCCTCGCGATTCCCGCCCTCTTTATGCCCGTAATGGTCCTCGGAGGTATCTACGGCGGCATCATGACGACGACCGAGGCCTCCGCCCTCGCAGTCCTTTACTGCATACCGATCGGACTTTTCGTCTATAAGGGACTTACATGGAAGAGCCTCTACCTGATCGTAGTGGAATGTTCCATTACGACGGGCGTCATCATGGTAATGCTCTATTCCGTCTCGATGCTCTCAAGGCTCTATATCCTTGAAGACCTTCCCGGAAAGGTGCTTTACCTCTTCTATTCGATCTCGACGAACAAATGGGTAATCATGTTCATGATCAATATATTCCTTGTCCTCATGGGAATGCTCATGGACGACATCAGCGTTGTCGTTCTGACCACGCCGATCCTGCTCCCGATCATCATGGAGCTGGGCATCAATCCGGTCCACTATGCGGCGGTCGTCGGCGTCAACACGGCTCTCGGATGTATCACGCCGCCAGCGGCGCCGGTACTTTACCTCAGCGGGCGTGTCGGGGGCGCCTCTATCAACGAGATAATGAAACCGGCACTCACCTTCATGGTGCTCTGCTGGATTCCTGTACTTCTCGTTACCGCCTATATCCCGAAGCTCGTCCTCTTCCTGCCGCACGTCATCCTCGGTATTCCCTGGTAAGATACGGCAGCCGAAAGATATCAAAAAACAGAGAGATGCTGCCGGCACGTTTGCTGCCGGCGGCATTTTTTATGGCCGGCGAATGCGGGCGTGAGCCAGGACAAACGCATGAAAAACCGCCGCCCCGCATTGTGGGCTGTTCAATGTTATTGTTTAGATTTGACTAGTTTTCCCTGGGGCGGGAGCTTTTTTTATTGAGGGCAAGCGGCTATAATATGATAAGCGATAATGGAAGAAAAGGACGAAAAAATGTTTTACAGAGATCTTTTTGCGTCATTGTGTTTTATCTTTTTTGGCATCGCGCTTGCCACCCATCACCCCTATTTCTACTTTGGGGCGATGATGTGCGGCTGCCTTTCGACGACGGCGAAGAAAAAAATGTGGCAGAACCCCAGCTGGTCGGACGCGATCTATGACCGAGTTGAGGGCTGGCTGGATGATAAGGTAGATGGGCAGAAAACAGAATTCAAAGATGACGAGGAGATAAAGCCGTTGCCGCCGCTGGATAAATAGACTCTGACGGCCATAAGCGGGATATGTTATTTCCCGTACCGTCCTTTTAAAATCACAGATACCCGTCAGGCATATTTTTATATGGATAAGCTTTAATCATATATGAGAGCCGCCTTCGTTAAATAGAACGACGGCGGCTCTTTTCGTGTTTTTTTAAGATAAAAGATTGGCCTTCTTAATCTGCTTTGAACGTATATATGCGTTAATATAGGTATTTAATGTTATGCACGCTTTCCTATATCTTAATAACAGAAAGGATGCTCCGAGGTGCTGGCCTTTGCCACGCCGTCTGTTTTTACGGGATGTCGGGACAGATGAATACGCTGCTGGACAGAAGCAACCTGATCTTCCCCGCGGAGTATGTCTTCCGCGACATCTATCTGCTGGCCGTAGCTGATGCAGACGAGGTCCTGCGAGCTGGGCAAAGCCGTTCGGCAGCGTATGACGACTGTTTGACTGTAATTATATCTGTGTAAATTTGCTCTCACCGTGCGGCGTCCGCGAGGGAACCAAACGATAGACGGCACAGTGAAATCTGTGCCGTCTGTCGTTATAGTATTATTTTATCCGGTCTGAAACTGCGGCCCCAAATACATCGTAACTGCAGCTATCTGATTTACGTGACAGCGGCTTGTCCCGGTTTAAGCGCTGAGCTTACTGCGCCGCTGGTGTCGGAGCCGGAGCCGGCCTCGGCGGTCTGGCGTCGGCAATGGCCTTGACCGGACATTTTGAGACACAGAGGCCGCAGTTCACGCATTTACCTGCGTCAATCACGGCGAGGCTGCCCTTCATCTCGATCGCCTCTTTGGGGCAGGCCTTCACGCAGAGCGTACAGCCGATGCAGCCCACGGAGCAGACCTTTTTCACGAACGGACCTTTGAGCGGATTGCTGCAGGCGACCTGCACCTTTGACTTCTTCGGTACCATGGCGATGACCCCGCGGGGACATTCCGCGGCACAGGTGCCGCAGCCGACGCATTTCTCGCGGTCCACGACGGCGAGTCCGTCAACGACCTTGATAGCGTTGAAGGCGCAGACCTTTACGCAGGTCCCGAAGCCCATGCAGCCGTAGGTGCACGACGAGGGTCCCTTGCCGGGAACGACGGCCGCCTCGCGGCAGTCTTCTGCTCCCTGATAGACGCAGTCCTTCACTGTTTTACCCAGGGAACCCTGGCACTTCACAAATGCAACCTGTGGCTCAGCTGATTCGGCGGCCACGCCCATGATCTCGGCGATCTTCGCCGCGACTTCGGGGCCCGCGGCGGCGCAGAGGGTGAGCTTTGCCGCGCCGGAGGCGCAGGCCTCCGCGTAGCCGTCACATCCGGGGAAACCGCATCCGCCGCAGTTTGCGCCCGGCAGCAGCGCGCGGATATCGGTCTGACGCTGGTCGACTTCGACATAGAATTTTTTTGAGGCGAAGGCCAGGAGGCTGCCAAAGACGACGCCAAGGCCTCCCATTACGAGCGCGGGATAGATCATTCCATTCATTTTAAGCGTCCCTCCCTATTTGATGAGCCCGTTGAAGCCCATGAAGGCGATCGACATGAGCCCCGCTGTTACAAGGGCGATCGGCAGACCGCGCAGGCAGCGCGGCATCTCCGTGCTCATCTCAATGCGCTCGCGGATTCCGGCCATGAGGACGATCGCGAGCAGGAAGCCGGCCGAGGAGCCGAGGGCGTTGACGATCGACTCAACGAGCGTGTACTTTTCGTTCATGTTGATGACCGCGACGCCGAGAACGGCGCAGTTTGTCGTGATCAGCGGCAGGAAGATGCCGAGCGATTTGTAAAGGGCCGGCATCACCTTTTTGAGCACGATCTCGACGAACTGCACGAGAGCCGCGATGATGAGGATGAACGAGAGTGTGTAAAGGTACTCCAGTCCGAGCGGCACGAGGATGAATGTGTAGGCGAGCCAGGTCATGATCGCCGCGAAGGTGGTGACGAAGATGACGGCTACTCCCATGCCTTTGGCCGTCTCAAGCTGACTTGAGACGCCGAGGAAGGGGCAGCAGCCGAGGAACCTCGCGAGCAGTATGTTGTTTACGAATATTGCGCTGATGAATAGAGCCAGAAGCGACATTATTTACCAGCCTCCTTTTGCAGGGAAGAAATGGCGGGCGCCGCCTCTTTGGCGCAGACGACCGAAGAGTCGCCGCCGCCGCAGATATTCTTCAAGGCGCATCCGCTGCAGGCCGAGAGCTGTTCCCAGCCGTCATACGAGGAGGGAGCGCCGCCCTTTTCCCTCTCCTCTTTCTTGATCTGCCTGTTGCGGAAGAGCCCCATCAGTATCCCGAGGGTGATAAAACCGCCGGGAGCCAGGATCGCGAGCAGCGCCGGCTGGTAGAAGGAGGAGGAAAGGATCGTCGCTCCAAAGACTGTGCCGTTGCCGATAAGTTCGCGGATGGAGCCGATCACGACCAGCGCCAGCGTAAAGCCCAGCCCCATGCCGATGCCGTCGAAGAGCGACGCGATGACGCCGTTTTTGAAGGCGAAGGCCTCGGCGCGCGCGAGGATTATGCAGTTGACGACGATCAGGGGGATGAAGATACCCAGCGATTTGTTGAGCGCCGGCGCGTAGGCCGAGATGAGCAGCTGTACGACGGTGACGAATCCCGCGATGACGACGATGAAGGCCGGGATACGGATCTCGTCGGGGATGAATTTGCGTATCGCCGACACCGCGATGTTGGAGCCCATGAGGACCGCCGTCGCGGCCAGCCCCATACCAAGCCCGTTGACGGCGCTTGAGGTTACCGCAAGCGTCGGGCAGAGGCCGAGAACGAGAACGAAGGTCGGGTTTTCGGTCAGTATGCCGTTTTTAAGCAATTTGAGAGGATTTATCATTAGTTGGCCTCCTCGCTTGTTTTAGAATCGGAAGCCGCCTCGCCGGTCATATCCGCCTGAGCGCCGCCGCTGAAGTTAGCCTTCCAGTAGGCGAGCGCTTCGTTGACCCCGGCGACGACCGCGCTTGAGGTGATCGTGGCTCCCGAGATCGCCTGGATCTGGTCCTCCGCCTCGGCGGGCGTCTTTGTTACAAAGAGCTTTTCGATCAGCTTGTCTTTGAACTGCCCCGCAAAGGGCTTCTCCACCGCCTTGGCTCCGAGGCCCGGCGTCTCGCTGTGGCTGAGGATCTTGATGTCCATGACGCGCCCCTCGTTTGAGATGCCGACGATCAGCTCTATGGGGCCGCCGTAGCCCTTAGGCGTGACGGTGAAGTTGTAGCCGACGGTCTTGCCGCCGCTGCTTCCCTCATAGATCTCCTTGATGATCCCCGCGTTCTCCGACGGCTGAAGCTTTTTGAACTCCGTCGCGCCGGGGAGGGTCGCCGCGAGCGCCTCGTTCTTCTCGCGTGCCTGCGCCTCGCGGATCGGTTCAAGCGTGATCGTGTGTACCGCGCCGAGGATCAGGCCGGTGACGGCGGTGATGACGAACAGAACTAACCCGAGTTTTATGATCTTACCCATGCTTTTTCACCTCTCCGAAAATGCGCGGCTTGGTGACGCGGTCGATGAGCGGCACCGTCAGGTTCATGATCAGTATCGAATATGATACTCCCTCGGGATAGCCGCCCCAGGTGCGGATCAGCGAGGTAAGCAGCCCGCAGCCGACGGCGAAGATCATCTGCCCGCGCAGCGTTATGGGGGTCGTCGTGTAGTCGGTGGCCATGAAGATGGCGCCTAGGAAGAGACCGCCGGCAAGTATCTCATATACCGGGCCGACTGGCCTGCCGAAAACCGTGCAGAGCGCGGCGACCACCGCTATGTAGATTACCGGCACCTGCCATTTGATGATGTCCTTATAGAGAAGAAGGGCGAAGCCGATGAGCAGCGCAAGGGCCGAGGTTTCGCCGATACAGCCGCCGATGTTGCCGACGAAGAGATTTGTGAGGCTTGGTAGCTTGTCCAGGCTTCCCTCTTTTATAAGGGCCAGCGGCGTCGCGCCGGAGACGCCGTCGAGCGTCCAGGTCGTCATTGGCACGGGCCAGCTGGTGAGCATCATCGCGCGCGCCGCGAGGGCCGGGTTTACGATGTTGCAGCCAAGGCCGCCGAAGAACTGTTTGACGACGATTATCGCGAAGAGGCTGCCGAGCACCGCCATCCAGAAGGGGATGGTCGGCGGCAGGTTATAGGCCAGCAGAAGCCCTGTCACCGCCGCGGAGAGGTCCCCCGCCGTTATCGTCCTCTTCGTGCATCTCTCCCAGAGATACTCGAAGGCGACGCAGGAGACGACGCAGACCGCCATCACCGCCGCGGCGCGGAGGCCGAAGAAGTATATCCCCGCGAGCCCCGCGGGGGCGAGAGCCGCCAGCACCCAGCCCATGATGGTCCTCGTATCGAGCGGGGAGTGTATATGCGGCGAACTTGATACTACCAATAGACGTTCCATTATTTTGCAGCCGCCTTTCTGCGCATCGCCATCACGGAGGCCTTGCCGTCGCGGCAGCCCTGTGTCAGCGGACGGTTCGCGGGGCACATGTAGGTGCAGCTCCCGCACTCTATGCAGTTCATGCCGCCCTCTTCTTCAAAACGGGTGTAGAGGCGTTCCAGTACGAGCGGTTCCAGCACGTTGGGTACCAGCCCCATCGGGCAGGCCGTGACGCAGCGTCCGCACCGGAGGCAGGGGGTGATCGGCTTCAGCATCGCCGACTTCGCCGTGAGGGCGAGGATGCCGGAGGTGCCCTTCACCACCGGCACGTCGATGGAGCGCATCGAAATGCCCATCATCGGGCCGCCGGAGAGGATCTTTACGGGCTGCTCCTTAAAGCCGCCGCAGAGATTGATCAGCTCGCGCACCGAGGTGCCGAGCGGGACTTTGATATTCTTGGGGTGGGCGACGGCGTCGCCGGTGACGGTGACGATACGCGTCGTCGCGGGGTTTCCCTCCGCGATCGCCCGGTAGATCTGAAAAACGGTGCGCACGTTGAGTATGATGCAGCCGACGTCGGCGGGAAGCGCCGTCATGATATATTCCTGGCCGGTTATCGCCTCGATCAGCATCTTCTCCGCACCCTGCGGATACTTGACCGCCAGCGGCTGTACGATGATATTCTCTGCGCCGAGCTTCGCGACGAGGTCGTTCATCACGGAGATCGCCTGCGGCTTATTGTTCTCAATCGCGATTACGCCCTTCGCCTCGGGGAAGATGCGCATCACGAGCTGCAGTCCCTTTATCACCTTTTCCGCGCCCTCGAGCATCAGCCTGTTGTCGCAGTTGAGGTAGGGTTCGCACTCAACGCCGTTGACGATAAGCCAGTTTATCTTCTTATCGGGCGGCGGTGAGAGCTTGACGGCGGTCGGGAAGGTCGCGCCGCCGAAGCCGACGATGCCGGCCTCGCGAATGCGCTTGATATACTCCTTCGGGTCGGCGCTCTCGTAATTTTCCAGCGGCTTCCACTCGGGAGCCGTCTCATAAAGGCCGTCGTTTTCCACAACCACGCAGTTTTCGAGCATCCCCGGCGTCGTCATCCTCATCGTGACGTCTTTTACGGTTCCGGAGACGCTTGAAAGGATCGGCGCGGAGACGAAGGCGTCGTTGTTGCCGAGGCGGGTGCCGACGAGGACCCTCTCTCCTTTCGCGACGACGGGCGAGCAGGGCGCGCCTAAGTTCTGCGCCATCGGAAAGACTAGCTCACCCTTCGGAAGATAGGACTCGATCTCTTCGTTTACGGTCAGATCTTTGTTCTGGGGCGGATGGATGCCTCCCCAGAAGGTTGGAAGCCTCATAAAATCGTTCCTCCTTTTTATGCAGTAAAAATTTTCCGCAAAATCTCTCTCTCTACGAATAACACAGTGTAAATCCAAAACATTATTCTATCATTTATGGCGAAAAACAAAAGTATTTTTTGTAAGGAAAAGATAGGGTTTCACAAATAAAGAGAAGAAAAAAATAGAGCTAATAGGGGAGAGCTCAAATTTTATATATGGTGAAAACAATTATTTTATAATTTTCTTAAAACAATATCCAATTTTACGTGAAATTCAAGTTATTCCAAAGAAAATTATGAAATATTCAGTTTACCGCCGTTTAAATACAATAAGACGGCTTAAAGCAGTTTCAGCTTCTTCGCCTCGGCTATCCCCACGGAGATCATCTTCTCCCGTGAGGAGTGGAATATCGTGCGGCAGAGTCCCTCAAACCCCTCGGCGAAAGATTTGCCGTCGCTTTCCTCCATTCCACGGAGGAGCATCTCAACAAAATCTCCAAGCCTGGGATACGGTGGTATATATGAGAGCGGATAACCCCAGACGGCGAGCTCCCGCAGATGTCCATAGACCTCTCTTATGGAAGAATAGGGTGAGCCCTCGATGATCAGACGCAGGCATACCGCGACGGCCGCCGTACAGCAGCCTGAGGCGGCCGCCTCTTGAATATCCCTCTTCGCGGCTTCTAAGGAACCGGCTTTTACGTGGGGGAATACCGATTCGGCGACAGACCGGCCGGTCAATACCAGCATCTGGATGGCCTGCAGGTATAAGAGGATATTTTTCCTTACGGACGGCTCGCGCCATTTTACACGGAGTCTTCCCTCGTCCGCGCCAAGAACCAGCGACCCCCTGCCGTTTAATGATTTCGTCACCCCGAAGCCGTTGAGCAGAGAAAGCGCCCGCCGCGTCGTGATCAGCGTGTATCCCAGATTTGCCGAGAGCGAAGCGGCTGAGGGGAGAAATGTCCCGACCGGATATCTGCCGTTGTCGACGGAGCTGATGATCTCCGCCGCCGCCAGATTACAGAGCCGCGGCTTACCCCACCGGTAGGGGCTTTTAAAAGAACCCGACAAGGGATGGGCGGCATATTCCGGATCGTAGTCAAAGTAGGTCCGTTCAAGCAAAGAACGGAGAGCGGCAAAATCTTCCCGCCGAGCAAGCGCGGCCATTTCTTTGAGCACCGCCTGCAGCCTTTTGTAATTCTCCGTCCAGAGTCCGATATTCGCCGCGCAGCGCGCGATATGCGTGGGGTAAGAGTAGAGGCTGATGTCGTGATACAGGTCAAGCATCAGCGGATTGCCGAGTTTATTTATCAGGAACGAAAGAAATGCCATGACCGCCTCGTCGTAAAAGAAGGCATCCTTTTCAAGTATCTCCTCAAGCCGTACAAGATCTTTTTCATCGCAGCGGCGAAAGCCGTCGTAAAATATGGGGGGCAGGATAAGCGCGAATCCCTGATAGATATCGCGCAGCACCTCCTCTTTGGCGAGGATGCCGGCGGGCAGGCCGCTTCTGGCCTCTGGGTTATAGATAACCGTGCGCCCCAGCTCCGGCCCGGAGATATATTCTTCCCGCTCAAGCATTTTCAGCGCGCCTATAACCGTCACCGTCGAGACCCCCAGCAGCCGCGACAGGCGGTGGATAGAGGGCAGCGGGCGTCCCTTTGGGTAAAAACCGAAATAGATTTTTGTAATGAGATATCTGTAGGTCAGCATATATAAATTTTTTGATTTCAATTCTTATCACCACACAGCTAGTAACTTGATTATAACATACCGCATAATTTTACCTCTCATGACAGCGTGCCTGACGGGACGGGCGAGAGGTGTGCTAAAAGTTTTTCTCCGCGCGGCAAAGTGGACTTTTTAAAGGCTATGTAATATTATGATAAAGATTATAAGCTGTAATATTATGAGCAAGCATCACTTTTGTTTGCTGTGGCTCCGTTCATGAACAGAGGCAGGATTGGAAGAGGGCAGATGACTTATAAAGACGACAGCACGGGACTAAACGGCCGGCAGGACCGGAGCGGCACCTTTGACGAATACAGCGCTCTGATGGGAGCGCTGCATGTGGGTGTCAGCAAACATAAGCTTGACGAGCACTTCACGGCGATCTGGGCGAATGATTTCTTCTTTGAGATAATAAAATACACGAGAGAGGAATATGTGGCGTTGTTTCATAACCATGTGGATGAATACTTCGCATCTGCTCCCGCCGCGCTGCAGAAGATCACGCAGAGTGTGCTCGGCGCGCTTGCGGAGAACCGCCCAGGTTATGAGTGCATCTGCCAGATGCCGCAAAAGGGAGGTTCCATGGCATGGATACGTTTCGTCGGGATCTTCACCGACGAGATAGCTGACGGCTTTCCTGTGGTATACACCGTCTTTACCGATGTAACGGATATCATCCAGACACAGAAGGAGCAGTCCGTCACCTACGACAACCTTCCCGGTTTTGTCGCTAAGATTCGTGTTGAAGATGAGGGTTTCACTCTGATTGAAGCCAACGCCCGTTTTCGGGATTTTTTTAGCGGCGGGAAAGACTTTCTCAGCTACGGCCTCGCTAATATTGACTGTGAACAGAACCGCGCCGCCTATGCGGAAAACATTGACGCAATGAAAAAGGGCCTCCCCGTCCACTTCACGCTGCAGGCGAAGGACAGCGGCGGCGGCGACGCCTGGCTGCAGGTCAACGCCGAATGCGTCCGCTGGGACGGCGGCTGGCCGGTCTATCTCGTCATATATATCGATATAACCGACATCACGGAGCAGCGGGCGCTCCGCAGGCAGCTTGAGGAACGGTCCGAGATGCTGCGCGGCGCGCTTGCGGAGGCGGAAAGGGCCAACCGGGCCAAATCAGATTTCCTCTCGCGTATGAGCCATGACATCAGATCGCCGATGAACGCGGTAATTGGCATGACGGCGATCGCCGCCTCGCACATCGACAACCGCGAGCGTGTCATGGACTGTCTGGAAAAGATCACCGTATCGTCGAAGCTGCTGCTCCAGCTGATCAACGAGGTGCTCGACATGGCGAAGATTGAGAGCGGCCGGCTGGAACTGGCGGAGGACGAGGTCAGCTTGGATGAGCTGCTGCAGGGCATCGTAACCATCATGCAGCCTTCGATCGCCGAAAAGAGGCACAACTTCGACATACATGTCTATGAGCTTGAGCATGAGAGGGTCGTATGCGACCAGCCCCACATCCAGCAGGTCTTTTTGAATATTCTTTCCAACGCCGTGAAGTATACGCCTGAGGGCGGAAACATCATCTTCGAGGTGCGGGAAAATCCTTCGGATATAAAAGGATACGGACAGTTTGAGTTTACCTTTGAGGACAGCGGCCTTGGCATGAAGCCTGAGTTCCTCAAGAAGATATTTACCCCTTTCGAGCGCGCCGACGACGTAGCCGCCTATGGCATACAGGGTACGGGGCTCGGCTTGGCGATCAGTAAAAATATCGTCGGCATGATGAACGGAGAGATCAGCGTCAGCAGCATCCACGGCAAAGGCACGAAATTTACCGTGAAGCTGCCGTTAAAGACCGCTGACCTGAAAGAAGAGCCGGCCTCACCGCTGTTGTCGCCATTGCCGTCGCTGCCGGTACTGGTAGTCGACGACGACCGTATCGTCTGTGAGACCGTCTCGGCGCGTCTCGCGGAGATCGGAATGGAAAGCCGCTGTGTTCTTTCGGGAAAAGAGGCGCTCCAGGAGGCCGTTTCCGCGCACCGGGCGGGAGCGGATTTCTTCATGATCATCATAGACCTTATGATGCCGGGGATGGACGGCATCGAAACCGCGAGGGAGATCCGCGCGGCAGTCGGTCCGGAGGTGCCAATCATCCTCCTCTCCGGCTATGGCTGGGCGGAATATGAGGCGAAGGCCCTTGCCGCGGGCATCAACGGCTTTATTATGAAGCCGCTCTTCAAATCCAGCCTTATCGGCGCGATACGGCGGTACGCGCTGAAGGAGGCGGTCCCGGAGACTCTTTCGGCAGCACCGCATATTGCCGCCTCTTATGAGGGCAAACGGGCGCTTCTTGTGGAGGACAACGCGATAAACCGTGAGATTGCGCAGGAGATACTGGGACAGACGGGCATTATTGTCGAAAGCGCGGAACATGGGCTGGAAGCGCTTGAAAAATTTGCCGCCTCCGACGAGGGGTACTATGACGTGGTATTTATGGACCTGCAGATGCCGGTCATGGGCGGTTTGGAGGCGGCGCGCAGAATCCGTGGCCTGGAACGATCCGATTCCCCGTCTGTTCCTATCATCGCAATGACCGCGAATGCCTTCGAAGATGACGTAAAGGCCTCAAAAGAGGCGGGGATGAACGCTCACCTCTCAAAACCGCTCGACTTCAAGCTGCTTGAGCGGGCGATGGCAGAATATCTCGGCGGCTGAGCTGATTATAAAATCAGCACGAAAGTGCCGAGCGTTATCAGCGCGCCTCCGATGAGCACTTTGACCGTAACGGCCTCGTGAAGGAAGATGAGGGCCATCGCGATGCCCAGAACGACGCTGAACTTATCTACGGGAATGACCTTCGAGGCCTCGCCAATCTGCAGCGCCCGGAAATAAAAGAGCCACGAAAGCCCCGTCGCGAGGCCGGAGAGGACGAGAAACAGCCAGCTCTTGCGGCTGATTTCGCTGAGCTGTCCGCCGCTTCCCGTCACAAAGACGACAAGCCAGGCCATAATGACGACGACCACGGTCCGCACCGCCGTCGCGAGGTTGGAGTTCACGCCCTCGATGCCGATTTTTGCGAGTATCGAGGTGAGCGCCGCGAAGAACGCCGAACAGAGAGCGCAGATTGCCCACATATTTTTATTGCCTCCAGATTTAAGAACCCGCCGTATTGGCGGGTTCTCATATTCATTGTCTTTTTGAGGGCCGTTATTTTCCCTGGTTTACTTCACAAACTCGCCGCTTTTTTCTTTGTTGAGAGCCGTGATGCCCTCTTTGGTCATCAGGAGCGCGAGGACGAGCAGCAGGGCGCTGATGCCCGCGAGGATGTAATTCGGGTGGGCGCTTGTCAGCGTGCCCTTGATCTCCACCACGAGGCCCGCCATGCTTGTAAAGAGCATGAACCAGAAGGGAACGAGGAGGAAGGTCGCCTTTTTCTTAAGACCGCGGATTATCCACATCGCGATACCGAGAATGGCGAGCGCCGCCACAAGCTGGTTAGAGGCGCCGAATACCGGCCAGATGACCGCCCAGGCAGGAACGGGGTTTCCGTCGGGGCCCTTGGTCTTTACGTATACGAGAACCAGCGCCACGATGACGGCGATGATCGTCGCCGCGTATTTGTTGATCTTATAGTCTGTCAGCTCCTGTATCTGGTAACGGGCGAGACGCGTTGCGGTGTCGAGCGAGGTGAGCAGGAAGCCGTTGATGGCGATCGCGCCGAGACGGGTTCCCAGGACGGGATCGATACCGACGATCGTGCAGAACTGTCCGAAGCCTGCGGCAAAGGTGCCGACGGGGCCGCCCTTCTGTATGCCGCCGGCGACCATCAGCGTGCCGAGCGCGATGACGGCCACGAGCCCCTCAAGGAGCATCGCGCCGTAGCCGACGGGAAGCGCGTCCGCCTCATGGGCGAGCTGCTTAGAGGTAGTGCCGGAGCCGACGAGCGAGTGGAAGCCGGAAATGGCGCCGCAGGCGACGATGACGAACATCATCGGCCAGAGGTTGGCCTTTCCGAGTCCGAACCACTGAATATTCTTGGCGATCATCGGGACGTTGCCGCTGTCCATCGATGCGCCGAAGATCATACCGATCGCGCCGATCGCCACCGCGAAATAGAGGAAGTAGGAGGCGAGATAGTCGCGCGGCTGGAGCAGCAGCCAAACGGGGAGCACCGAAGCCGCGAGGATATAGACGGCGAGGAAGATATTCCACTGGTCGGCGCTGTGCGTAAAGACCGCCGCGACGAAGGGCCAGTCCCCTCCCCAGATGGTGCATACGGCGATGATGGCGAGCATCACGAGCGTGACGAACTTAAGGTTCATATTGAAGCGGTAGATGAGAAGCCCAGAGATAACCGCAAGGAATATATACATGCAGCTTACGAAGGCTACCACCGGGTCCGTCACGAAGGTCGCCGTCGTCAGGACGAGGAAGACCGCGACGACGAGGAAGAGCGAAAGGATCGTGAATACGAGGAAAAGCTGTTTTCCCTTGCGGCCGATCCAGTGGTCGATGACCTCGCCGACCGACTTGCCCTCGTGACGCATCGAGGCGACGACGGCGCCGAAATCATGCGGCCCGCCGAGGAAGATCGAACCGAAGATGCACCACAGGATCGTGGGCAGCCAGCCGAACATGGACGCGGCTGTGATCGGGCCGACGATAGGGCCCGCGCCGGCGATGGACGAGAAGTGGTGTCCAAGGACGACGGCGGGGTGCGTGGGGCAGTAGTCCATCCCGTCGTTCATCTGTTCGGCGGGAGTGACGTTGCCGTTGCTTAGTCCATAGACCTTCGCCATGAACTTTCCGTAGAATATGTAGCCGAGTACCAACAATAAAGCGGATACTACGAACATCATAAAGAACATAAGTTACACCTCCAAAAGGATTTTTGTTATCTATAAAACAGCGGACGCCATTGTCCGGCTATTTTCCAAGTTTTCTGAGCGCGGCGTTGACGAGAAAGGCCGTGTCCTGAATCGCCTTCGGGATATCGTCGCCGGGCGTAAAAAAATGCAGCTCCACAAAGCCGCGGAACCCGAACATCAAGGAGCTCTTCTTCATATGATAGGCTTCGTTTTCCCGCAAAAATACGAAACGCTGAAGCAGCAGATCACTCTCGGACTTAGCCTCTCTCCTGAGCCGCTCCACGTCGTTCGCCTCATGCTTCCATATAATATAATCATCCGCGTAATAGCGGGCGACCTCGCCGAGCAGTCCTGATTTCACCATCGAGACCCTTCTGTAAAGCCCCTCCGCCGTGCCGCTCTTCCAAGGTTCGAACCGCCACTCCTCCCATATCTCGGAGGCCGAGGCAAGGAACGAAAAATCTGTCATAAAACACACATCCTGACCCGCACATAAAAGCGCGCCGACATCTTAGGTATCTTACATTAACCGTTTTTGAAAGGCAAACTTAAAAAATGCCGTTAATTTTGCAGATTCATCTGGATATACAAGATGTAGTTGACAGAATAACGATATAAAGAAAGTGATATATCACACATGCCTATTTAATAAAACTCCATGGGCCTGTTTATATAAATTTTGAAATTTACAATAACGATACCATTCCGCGCCTGTTCGGCCAATGCGGATAAGGCGGCTCTGCCGCCGTGAAAGCGCGGCATTTTTTGGCAAATGGAGGCGGAGGCCGCGACGGCGCCGAATTTGACGCCGCCGGGCGGCACAGGCGTCGGCAGCAGAAATTCGGGGCACTGCCCTGTAATTTTATCGCAAAGTGTTGCAATTAAAAAGATTGTACGCTATAATGCCACTACATATCTTTGAAGAGATCCGGCTCTGATTCCCGGGTCTCTTTTGATGTGGGAATATGAATACGCGCTCCAATGGGGCATAAGTAACGTAGAACCAAATACAGGGAGGATTTTCAGTATGGCAAAAGAGAAATACGTACGCAGCAAACCGCATCTCAACATAGGTACGATCGGCCACATCGACCACGGCAAGACGACCAC
Source organism: Cloacibacillus porcorum (assembly GCF_001701045.1). Classification (GTDB taxonomy): domain Bacteria; phylum Synergistota; class Synergistia; order Synergistales; family Synergistaceae; genus Cloacibacillus; species Cloacibacillus porcorum. The sequence continues at coordinate 3,565,370 of NZ_CP016757.1, read as the reverse complement.
GACGGCGGCGATCACGAAGACGCTGGCCCGCCACGGCGGAGCCGACTTCACGCCCTTCGACATGATCGACAAGGCGCCTGAAGAGAGAGAGCGCGGAATCACCATCAACATCGCGCACGTCGAATACGAGACGGCGACGCGCCACTATGCCCATATCGACTGCCCGGGCCACGCCGACTACATTAAGAACATGATCACGGGAGCCGCGCAGATGGACGGCGCGATCCTCGTAGTCTCAGCCGCCGACGGCCCGATGCCCCAGACCCGCGAGCACGTTCTCCTCGCCCGCCAAGTCAACGTTCCCGCCCTTGTCGTATTCATGAACAAGTGCGACATGGTAGACGACCCCGAACTTCTCGACCTCGTTGAGATGGAAATCCGCGACCTCCTCAACAAATACGAATTCCCCGGAGACGACATTCCCATCATCCGCGGAAGCGGCCTCAAGGCTCTTGAGAGCGACGAGGACAACGAGTGGACCCAGGCGATCATGGACCTGATGCAGGCGTGCGACGACTACATCCCGGCCCCTGAGCGCGAAGTAGACAAGCCGTTCCTCATGCCGATCGAAGACGTCTTCACGATCACGGGCCGCGGCACAGTCGTAACGGGCCGTGTAGAAAAGGGAATCGTGCACCCCGGCGACGAAGTTGAAATCGTAGGGATCAAAGACACCCACAAGACCGTAGCGACGAGCCTTGAAATGTTCCGCAAGATCCTCGACGACGCGGAAGCTGGAGACAACGTAGGAATCCTCCTTCGCGGCGTAGGCAAAGACGACGTTGAGCGCGGACAGGTTCTTGCGAAGCCGGGCAGCATCAAGCCGCATACACACTTCAAGGGAGAAGTTTACGTCCTTAAGAAGGAAGAGGGCGGCCGCCACACGCCGTTCTTCAGCGGCTACAAGCCTCAGTTCTACTTCCGTACCACGGACATCACCGGCGAGATCAAACTTGCCGAGGGAGTGGAAATGGTAATGCCTGGAGACAACAGCACATTTGAAGTCAAACTCATCGCGCCGATAGCGATGCAGGAAGGACTTCGCTTCGCAGTACGCGAAGGCGGCCGTACAGTCGGCGCCGGCGTCGTCACTGAGATCATAGCGTAATAAGATATGCGCGGGGCGGCTCAAAGCGGCCGCCCCTTTCAAATTAATATTTGTCTGGAGTGAATGGAAATGGCTGACATCATCGGTCTTCAGTGCACAGAGTGCAAACGCCGCAACTATGTTACGCTTGTAAACAAGAAAAAGGCGACCAAAAAGCTGGAGAAGAAAAAGTACTGCAAGTTCTGCGATAAGCACACCTTGCATAAAGAATGCAAATAGTGTAGAATAACCTCTGCATGCAGGTCTGTAGCTCGAACTGGTTAGAGCACCGCACTCCAAATGCGGGGGTTGAGGGTTCGAATCCTTCCAGGCCTGCCATTTTTATTCTCTAAAAACGGTCAGGAAGCAGCATTGCAACATATACTAAAGTCGATAAATGAGGAGGTCGGGGTTGATGGATAAGGTCCTCGACTACATCCGGGAATCTAGAGCTGAGCTTAAAAAGGTAACGTGGCCCACAAAACAGCAGTTATGGTATTCGACCATCATTGTTATCGTCGTGACGGCCGTCGCCTCAGCCTATCTCGGGCTGGTAGATTTGATTCTGACTGGAATATTCTCTAAGATTATCCAGTAGTTGCGTATGTTCGGATATTATTGGATGTATCTCGACTGTAATCTGGAGGTGGAGAGGACGTAAGTCCTCTTTTAAGCATGAGCGAATTATTTGGAAATACACAGGAACGCCGCTGGTACATAGTACAGACCTACTCAGGCTATGAGAATAAGGTCAAGGCAAACCTCGATCAGCGTATAGCGACGATGGGCATGGAAGACAGGATTTTCCGTGTCCTTGTTCCCGTTGAGGAAAAGGTGACCATAAAAGAGGGAAAGACCAAACGCGTTAAGAGGAAGGTCTTCCCAAGCTATGTCCTTGTCGAAATGATACTCGAAGATCAGTCCTGGTATGTCGTTCGCCACACTCCCGGAGTAACGGGCTTTGTCGGTTCCGGAAACCACCCCATCCCCCTTTCGCCTAAAGAGGCTGAAGATATCATGCAGAAGCTCGGCAAAGAGGCCAAGCCGAAGGTAGAGGTGGATTTCAAGGTCGGCGATATGATACAGATGAAGACCGGTCCGTTTGCTGGAAGCAGCGGCCCTGTCGTCGACGTCGACGCGGACAAAGCAAAGATAAAATTCCGGATTACGGCCTTCGGCAGAGAGACAGACGTGGAGGCGGACTACAACGACCTCGAAAAGATATAGAGGCCGCCCCCGCTACAACGATCTTCCGCAGCACGCACATTGAAAACCGAATAACAGCCTCGCCCCACGGCGGGAGAGGCTTTAACCTAAGGAGGAAACATCACTATGGCTAAGAAGGTAATAGGGGAGCTCAAACTTCAGCTTCCCGCAGGAAAAGCCACACCGGCTCCGCCGGTTGGCCCGGCGCTCGGTCAGCGCGGAATCAACATCATGGAATTCGTCAAGGCGTTCAACGCCAAGACGGCCGACCAGGTCGGCATGATAATTCCCGTTGTCATCACCGTCTACGCGGACCGCAGCTTCTCATTCATACTTAAGACCCCGCCCGCAAGCGTTCTTATCAAGAAGGCCGCCGGCAAGGAAAAGGGTTCTTCCGTCCCCAACAAGGACAAAGTCGGCAAGCTGACGAAGAAGCAGGTGCAGGACATCGCGGCTCTTAAGATGCCCGACCTCAACGCCAACGACATCGAAGCGGCAATGAAGATGATCGAAGGCACCGCGCGCTCAATGGGTATCGAAATAGTTCGCTAATTCGAACTTTTAATCCTGAAAGACGCTTTCAGGAGTGGGAGGATCTCTTTTAGGATATCCGACATTACCACAAGGAGGAAAATAAAATGGCAAAAAAAGGAAAACGTTACAAGGCGCTGCTCGAAAAAGTTGATCTTACAAAGCAGTATCCCCTCTCTGAGGCAGTAGCGCTCGCGAAAGAATGCGCGACCGCAAAATTTGATGAAAGCCTCGAACTCCATATTCGTCTGGGCGTTGATCCCCGTCATGCAGACCAGCAGGTACGCAGCACAATAGTCCTTCCCTTCGGAACCGGCCACACAAAGAAAGTCGCAGTGCTGGCGCTCGGTGACAAGCAGAAGGAAGCTCAGGATGCAGGCGCGGACATCGTCGGCGGCGAAGATCTGGTTGCAGAGATCCAGAACGGCAGACTTGACTTCGATGCAGTAATCGCCACACCGGATATAATGAAGTCGGCTGGACGCCTCGGTAAGGTCCTCGGACCCCGCGGCCTGATGCCGAGCGCAAAGACTAATACCGTTACATTCGATGTTGCCGATGCTATCAAAGAGATCAAGGCGGGCCGTGTCGAGTTCCGCGTTGACAAGACAGCTATCACGCACAATGCTGTCGGAAGAGCCTCGTTCCCCGTGGAGAACCTCATGGGCAACGTTAAGACGCTCCTCCGCGCAGTCATCAAAGCCCGTCCCGCAGCGGTTAAGGGCACATACATAAAGGGCATCACCATCACCTCCACGATGGGCGTGGGCATCCAGATAGATGCGGTCCAGGCTCAGAAAGAGGCAGCGGCGGAGTAACCCTCACCGCGTTAAAGGCAAACTTACAAGCGGCCCGTTCTTTAGCAGAACGGGCCGCTTTTTGTGTGTCGTAGTAAGTAGTTGAAACAATTTTTATGATGCGGAAACGATCTTATGCCGTCTCTTTCGCCTTCTTTTCGCCGCCGGCGATATCAATGATATATTTACCGCACCTTTCGCACCGCCAGGTATCGGGGATCACCGCGCGTCCCGGGAAGGACTTCTTGCCCAATGGAATGCCGTCCATTGCCCAGATGCCAAGCAGGAGACCTTTATCGTCGGGCATAAATTTCATCTTGAATTTATTTCCGATCAGGCGGCCCTCCTCCATCTCCGCGCCGCAAAAAGGGCATCTCATAGTTTTACCTCCCGCGGATGTTCGTCGATAACGAGTTTTTTGCAGGAATCACAGAAATGGGCGCGGACGCTGGCGCGGGTAAAGAATCCGCCCCGGCCGACGCCGCAGCCGCCGAAGGCCCAGATACCTAGAAAAAGCCCCCTCTTCCGCGGCAGCCATTTCATCCGGTATGTATCGCCGTAGAGGGTGCCGGCGGTCATCTCCTTTTTACAATATGGACACTGCACTGGAAAACCTCCCTATAGCAGCGACTGTGGAGCGTGGACCAGTATTATTTCACCGGGATGCGCTTCGCGGCGTTTTCAATGATGTTCTGTATATGCTTCGTCAGAGTGGGCGCCTCCGTAAAGAGATCCGCGCCGGTGTTGGCCGCGACCGTCTCGCCGTATATGAGGACGTTGTCCTTCGCGGAGCGCAGCTCCACCTTCACCGCCCCCTGTGTGATGTTTTCCTCCCAGGGTTCCTTGTACTCCTGATAGGGAACCTGTACCCTCTGGTGTTCCCAGCGGTTGTTACGCCAGATCGGCTCGTCGACGTACCTGTACTTGGTCACATACTCGCCGGGATGCTTTAAAACGCCGATGCCGCATTTGGTGACCGTGCATGTGAGGATCGCGTCTACCTGGTCGGCGGCAAGCACGAGAGCCCTCTCCGCGGTCTGCTGCGGCGTCATCGGTTCGGCGGGCTGACCGCTGATGAAGGCCGCGCGGTCGACGACGTCCTTAGGCGTTTTTAATAGAAATGGGAGACGATCCTGCTTTTTCAGAGTCTGCTCCTGCCATCTCTGTTCCGCCGCCTCTTTGAGGAAGGCTTCCGACTGCGGAATGGAGACATCGTAGATGACTGGCAGGACGAGGACGGTCTTGATCGTTGAGTAATCGTAATTGTTGTTTCTGAAATCCGTCACCGCCGGTTTCGCAAAGGCGGCCGAGGCTAAGGCCAGCAGAAGGACGGATAGGAACAGCGCGATTATTTTCTTCACAGCGAAAACCTCCAAGTTTTAAAAATAAACGGTGATATTATAGCCGATAAAGCTCCGGACGTCGCATATCAAAGGCTTTGATATAGCCCCTGATCTCGTCGGATTCCCGTGGTTCGATGCAGATAAAGGCCCCCTCTTCCCCTTCGCCGCCCTCATAGAGCGTTCTGCCCCAGGGGTCGACCACCGCGGAGCGTCCGCCGAAGTCGTCGGCCTCAGTGGCGCCGACCATGTTGCAGGCGGCGACGAACATCATATTTTCAATGGCCCGCGCGCGCAGCAGCGTGCTCCAGTGTTCTATCCTTGATACGGGCCATTCGGCGGAGACCAGACAGAGCTGCGCGCCGGCGAGAGCGCCCATACGCAGCCACTCACAGAAACGCAGATCGTAGCAGATCACGTTGTTTATCTTGACGCCGCCTATCTCAAAAAGTCCCGGCGCGGAGCCCGCACGCAGGTATTTTTCCTCGTCCATCATCGGCACGAGATGGACCTTGTCATAATGCGCGAGATACTCGCCCTGCGGGTTGATAAGAAGCGCGCGGTTGACCGCCCCCTCTTCGGTCATCGCGAGGACCGAGCCGCCGGCGAACCAGACATTATAGCGCCGCGCGAGGCCGCCTAAAAACTCCGCCGCCTGCGCCGCGCCGCGGTCAGCGTATCTCCCGGCCTCGCCGATGACGTATCCGACGTCAAATATCTCCGGCAGCACGACGATCGTCTCAGTGTCAGAGGGGGTATGATACCTCTCCATCCACCTCTCAACGGTTTTAAAGTTTTCCTCGCGATCCCTGAGTTTTACCTCTATCTGCGCAAGTCCTATCCTCAGCATTTGCCATCCTCCCATCTTTTTATCATCGCTCTCTATATAATTATCGCATATAAGCGGCGATTATCCGCAGCCCCTCTTCAAGCTCCCGCATGGAGGCGGCGGAGGCCAGAGAGAGGCGCAGAAAGCCGCCTCCTCAAAGAGGTAAGTCTCTTTTTAGGAACGTACGGTGTCCCTGAGGCGATATCAATCGCCGTCGTCACCGCGCTCCATTTTTGGAAGCGGGCCATGCTGCTCTCGATCGCCGGTGGCACGGCGGCCTATATGCTGCTGGTGCAGTTTGTATTCTGAGGCTGGAAAGGCCGCGGTATACGTAATAGTAAAAAGGGGGAGATACGCCGTTGGCGTTTTCCCCCTCCCTTTCAGAACCCCAGTTTTGCCGGGGCATTGCCGTTACTGTATCGATACCACCTTATAGTCCTTATCCTCGACCGCCTTTTTGAGGACTTCGTCCTCCACATCGTCCTTCAGCGTCACCACGGCGGTGCCGGCGGTGTGGTCCACCTTTGCCGCCTCAACCTGCGGCAGCGCCTCCAGCGCTTTTTTGACTGTGGCCTCGCAGTGGCCGCACATCATACCTTCGATTTTAATCGTCTTTTCCATAGTTATCCGCTCCTTTGATTTTTTATGGTCTGTATTTATCTTTTTGTCCTTACCCGCGTCGTACATTTTGAAGAAATTCAGCCGCAGCGCGTTGGTGACGACGCAGAAGCTGGAAAGGCTCATCGCGGCCGCACCGAACATCGGATTCAGCTTCCAGCCAAGCAGGGAGATGAAGATCCCCGCCGCGAGCGGAATGCCGATGATGTTGTAGATGAAGGCCCAGAAGAGGTTTTCGTGGATATTCCGCAGGGTGGCCCGGCTCAGCCGGATCGCCGCCGGAACGTCTGTAAGGCGGCTCTTCATCAGAACGATGTCCGCCGCGTCGATGGCGACGTCGGTACCGGCGCCGATGGCGATGCCGATATCCGCCCTTGTGAGGGCTGGGGCGTCGTTGATGCCGTCTCCCACCATAGCGACAGCGCCCTTTTCTTTCAGGCGGCGGATCACGCTCTCTTTGCCATCCGGCAGTACGCCGGCGATCACCTCGTCGACTCCGGCCTCGCCGCCGATAGCCCGCGCGGTGCGTTCGTTGTCGCCGGTGAGCATCACCACATGGATGCCCATATTTTTCAGCTCGCCGACCGCTCTCGCGCTTTCCTCTTTGATGGTGTCGGCGACGGCGATGATACCGGCCAGCGCGCCGTCTTTGCTGAAGAAGAGCGGCGTCTTGCCCTCTTCCGCGAGCCGCTCGGACTGTGCCTTCATTTCGCCGGAGACTGTGGCCTGCCTGCTGATGAAGTTATAATTGCCGCCCAACAGGGCGCTGCCGTCAAGCGTCGCCGCCAGCCCGTTTCCGGGCAGCGCCCGAAAGTCGGAGACCTCTGCCGCGGCGATCTTCCGCTCGCCGGTCTCCCGCAGCACCGCCCGTGCCAGCGGGTGCTCGCTCTTCTGTTCCAGCGCGGCGGCGAGGCGCAGCAGCTCGTCTTCGCCGTAGCCGGGAGCCGGAATGATGTCCGTCACCCTCGGTTCGCCGGAGGTGATGGTGCCGGTCTTGTCGAGCGCCACGATCCGCACCTTGCCGGCCTCCTCGAGAGAGGCGGCGTTTTTGAAGAGGATGCCGTTTTTCGCGCCCATACCGTTGCCCACCATGATCGCCACGGGCGTTGCGAGCCCCAGCGCGCAGGGGCAGCTGATGACGAGTACGGAGATGCCGCGCGCCAGCGCGAAGCCCACCGACTCTCCCGCGAGCAGCCAGGCGGCGGTTGTGACGGCGGAGATACCGATGACGACGGGAACGAATACGCCGGAGACCCGGTCCGCGATCTTGGCGATGGGGGCTTTTGTCGCCGCCGCGTCGCTGACCATCTGAATGATCTGCGAGAGCGTCGTGTCCTCGCCGACGCGCGTCGCCTCGCATTTGATGAACCCCGACTGGTTCAGCGTCGCGGCGGAGACGCGGTCGCCGGGTGCCTTATCGACTGGTATGCTTTCGCCGGTGAGCGCCGATTCGTTGACGGCGCCGCCGCCCTCCAGAACCACGCCGTCCACGGGGATGTTCTCTCCCGGGCGCACGACGAAGATATCTCCTTTTTTTACCTGTTCGATGGGGACGGAGGTCTCCACGCCGTCCTTAAGCAGTACCGCCGTCTTGGGGGCCAGCTTCATCAGCCCTTTGAGGGCGTCGGTCGTCCGGCCCTTGGAGCGGGCCTCAAGCATCTTGCCGACAGTGATCAGCGCGAGGATCATCGCCGCGGCCTCAAACCAGAATTCGTGCATGTAAGCCATAACTCCCGCGGCGTCGCCCCTGGCCTGCGCCGCCGTCATCGCGAAGAGCGCCGCCGTGCTGTAGACGAAGGCCGCCGCTGAGCCGAGCGCGACGAGGGTGTCCATGTTGGGCGCCCTGTGCCACAGGCTTTTGAAGCCGCTGATGAAGAACTTCTGGTTGACGACCATGACGGCGACGGTCAGCAGCAGCTGCGCCAGCCCCATCGCAACATGGTTGTCGCCGAGGTAGGATGGCAGCGGCCATCCCCAAATCATATGTCCCATGGAGAGGTACATCAGTACGGCGAGAAAGCCCAGCGAGGCGATCAGGCGTCTTTTCAGCGCCGGCGTCTCCAGGTCTTTCAGCGCCTCATCCTCCGCTCCCTCCGCCGCGCCTCGGCTCGTTTCCCCGCCCTTGGGCGCGGCGTCGTATCCCGCTTCGCGGACGGCGGCGATGATCTCTTCGTCGGAGGCCGTGCCCTCCACTCCCATGGAGTTGGTCAGCAGGCTCACGGAACAGGAGGTCACCCCCGGTACCTTCGAAACGGCCTTTTCTACACGGGAGCTGCAGGCCGCGCAGCTCATCCCGGTTACCGTATATTGTCTCATCTATCAAAACCTCCCCGATCTCTCTTTATAAAATCCAAGCGCCTTCGCCCGCCTATTTCATCAACTTTTGCAGGGTTGCGACCAGCTCGTCGATGACCTCGTCCTTTCCCGCCCGGATATCCCTCGCCACGCAGTTGCGGATGTGGCTGGCCAGCAGGTCTTTATTGAAGGCGTTGACCGCCGCCGTCACCGCCGCCGACTGTACAAGAATATCCGTACAGTAGACGCTCTTTTCGACCATCCCGCGAATTCCGCGTATCTGTCCCTCGATACGGTTGAGGCGGTGGATCAGTTTTTTACGCTCTTCTTCGGTGCGCTCGGTCATCTTCTCGCAGCAGGCGCAATTTTCTTTATTTTTCATCTCACGGCCCCCTTGTAGTAAATACCCCTATTAGGTATATTTGTTATATACCCCTCTGTGGTATATGTCAAGTTGTTTTATGTGATGCCGCTGAAATATCCGTAATACTATAGATTTACAGTATATTAAGCTGTTTGACGGAGGTGCGTAAATATTATAATAACCCTGGGGTATACGGATATATACGGTGCTTGGTGTCCGGAAAAATGTTTTGACAAAATATGGCGCAGCAAGTATAATTCACTCGCTATGGCTCAAGACAGCAGGTGCCTTTGCGCTTAATTTCCTGCCGAGGTCTCGCGAAGAATAATTCTGTATATATGACAGTTATTATGGCTTCCGGACTTGCTTGGGTTCGGAAGCCTTTTTATTTGGCCGCGCTTTGCGCGCCGGATCAGACGGCATTTCCGAATAACACAATATAATCATCAGGAGGTGAAACAGAAATGCCGACACAAGCAAAACGTGAAAATATCGATATGCTGGCAGAGGCTCTCAAAAGGAGCGACGCAGTCTTCATCACCGAATACCGCGGACTGACAGTCAAGAAGATAAGCGCGGTGCGTAAACTCATCCGTCAGGCCGGCGGTGAGATGAAGGTCTGCAAAAACACCTTTATGCGCATAGCCCTCAGCGAATGCGGCATGGTCCAGGCTTCCGAGATCGACTTCGGGCCCAACGGCTATGTCCTTTCCTACGGCGACGCGGCGGCGGTTGCCAAGGTGATCCGCGACTTCTCCAAGGAGAAGGGCAACGAAGCTCTTGTCATCAAAGGCGCCATCCTCGGAGGACAGCAGGTCCTCACGAAGGATCAGGTCTTCGCTCTCGCGGACCTTCCCTCAAAGGAGACGCTCATCGCTCAGGTCGTGGGCACCATCGCGGCTCCGCTTCGCGGTCTCGTTACCGTGCTCTCCGGTCCCCAGAGGAATTTTGTCACAGTCCTCGAGAGGATCAAGGAACAGAAAGAATCAGCGGCATAGTACCACGGGCGGCATAGGCCGTCTGGCAGCATAAAAAATTTAAATTACGAAAAATTTTAGGAGGAAACAACAATGACACGTGAAGAACTCATCCAGGCTATCAGCGAAATGTCAGTACTCGAGCTTTCAGAGCTCGTTAAGGAACTCGAAGAGAAGTTCGGCGTCTCCGCGGCCGCTCCCGCGATGATGATGCCCATGGGCGGCATGCCCGCAGCCGGCGCCGCGGCTCCCGCAGAGGAAGAGAAGACCGAATTTGACGTAGTCCTCGCCGAGCACGGCGCGAACAAGATCGGCGTCATCAAGGTTGTCCGCGAGATCACCGGCCTTGGACTGAAGGAAGCCAAGGAGATGGTCGACGGCGCCCCCAAGACGATCAAGGAAGCCGTAGCGAAGGAAGAGGCCGAAGAGATAAAGAAGAAGCTCGAAGAGGCCGGCGCAAAGGTCGAACTGAAGTAAGATCTTTTAACCGAGAACAAAATGAAGCGCATCCCGTAAGGGGTGCGCTTTTTTGCTGCGTGCCGCCGGTCAGATATTGGCCGACTCAGGGTCCTTTGTCATAATGATCGCCGCCGTCAGCAGCAGCGACGCGGCAAAGAGGACCGCCTGGAAATGAAACAATTTGGAGACCACCGCGCCGATGCCGGCCCCCGCCGTGAAGAGGGCGATCACGAGAAAATAACGGCCGCTGTTTTTCAGCGCCTCGCGGTCATGGCTTTTGTGATAGTTGTAGAGATGCTCGGTGGCGCTGCGCAGGTTCCCCGTGCACATAGTCGTGGCGAACGGGCTGCCCTTGACCTTTCTGAAACTCTCCACCTGCAAAGAACAGACGAAGGAGATGAGGGCGTTCACCGAGGTGTTGTAAGCCTGCGGCATGAAGGCCGCCGCGGCGAGCACGGCAAATTCGATCAAGACGACGATTTGCCGCCAGTGGAGGGCGCGGTTACTGCGAAAGCGGCTCTTTATCATCTCCGCGATGATTATTCCGATAAAAAAGGCGAAAATCGGCACCAGATAATCTTTGGCCGCGATGAAATTTCCCTCGAAGAGATTTATACCGAAGAGAACGATATTACCGGTCTGCGCGTTGGCAAAGACGCCGCCGCGCGTCACGTAGGTATAGGCGTCGAGAAAACCGCCCGCAAGCGCGAGCAGCATCGCCACCCTCAGTGAATCGGACATCTGTCTTTTACTTTCCGCCATCGCCACAGGCTCCCTTCTTTAGTAAAGTTCCTCCACCTGGATAGAATATCATACCTAAACAAGTTCCGGAAAGTAAGCGGCGGGGTGCGGCGCGAATATGAATGTTCGTTATGTCATAGAAATATTCAAAAAATTAAGAGTAAAATTTTAACTTTTACTATTGACAAAGAAGTTATTTAACAATAGTATTTGAATTAATAAAAATCCTATATGATTTATATATAACCATATTTTATATTTTTGAAAGGAGGATAGAAAGGACACAAATTCCTTTAAAAAGGTATAAAAATGAATAGGAGGTATGTATTGTGGAAAATTCAGGTCCAAGTTTTGCTTTCTATTGCGTCGCTATTTACCTTGTGTTTATATCTGTTTTAGGCGTCTATCTTGCAAAAAGAGTTAAGAACCAGGAGGACTATGCCGTAGCGGGCCGTTCTCTTCCCGTTTATGTGCTTGTCGGCACGCTCATTGCCACATGGATGGGCGCCGGCACGGTGATGGGGGGCGCAAATTCTCTCGGCTACCAATTTGGTTTCGGTGTTGCTATCGCCTTCTCGCTTGCTTCTCCGATAGGCCAGCTTATTCTCACTTTTATATCGAAAAAAATTCGCCGCCAGAACGCGCAGACGGTACCGGAGGTCATTGAAAAGGTATATGGAGCTGAGGCGAGGTTTATTTCAACGATAATCATACTTCTTGCCTACCTTGGCGTTGTCGCCTACCAATTTTTAGGCGTAGGTACCTTATTGCAGTCCACATTGGGAATCTCTGTTGAAACGGGAACGATAATCGCATTCGTGGTAATTATCGCGACGTCGCTTTTCGGTGGACTTTACTCGGTGGCGTATACGGATTTCATCAGTTGCTTGATGATAATGGTAGGGCTTCTCATCGGTGTCCCTTTAGCCGTATGCAATGCGGGAGGGTTTTCTGCGGTTATCGCCCGTCTTCCGGAGGGACATATGGGATTTGGAAATCTCTCTTTTGTACAGGTGCTGGGATTTTTCCTTCCGACGTTCGTCTATCTTATGGGCGATCAGAATATGTACCAGCGTTTCTTTGCCGCTAAAGACGAAGACACGGCATTAAAGGGCGGCCTGTGGTGGTCGCTGCTGACGCTGCTGATTGGAATAATCGTATCGATAGCGGCGATTACCTCGCGCGCCCTTTACCCGGATATTAAACCGGCACAGGCCTTTATCTACCTTGCCCAGCATGGGATGCCAATGTTCATAGGGGGGATATCGGTGGCGGCGGTCGCGGCATTTATAGTGACTACAGCAAATTCTTTCCTGTTATCTATAGGCGTAAGCACGAGTTGGGATCTATACGCACGCTATTTTGACCGTAATGCGGATCAGAAGAAGATGCTGAAGGTTTCTCGAATCTGTGTCCTTGGGCTTGGCGTCCTGGGATATATAATGATCAAATACTTCCCGAATATCCTTGCCCTTCAGATGTATGCCTACACGATGTATGGAGCCGCGATATCGCCTGCGCTTGTGGCGGCGGTCGTATGTCCTGAAAGGGTGACGAAGCTTGGCGGTCTTGGTTCCATGGTTGCCGGCGGTGTAGTCACTCTTGTGATGGAAGTTCTAAAAAAACAGGGCTGGGGTTTTGCAGTTACATATCCCTCTGTACTTCCGGCGGTGATTTGTTCTATCCTAGTGCTCTGTTTATTTCAAAAACGTAGCGCCGCTTAAAACGTATACGTGGAGGAGACGGAAATGGTTACAAAACTATTTTATAACGCGCAGATTTTTGATTGTACCGGCAATGAGCCATGTGATAACGGCTGGCTTGTAACGGAAGATGAAACTATAAAAGAGATCGGTGAGGGCACGGCCCCGGCATTTTCCGGCGCAGAAAAAGTCGACTGCCGCGGCATGACGCTGATGCCCGGGCTTATCGACGCTCATATTCACTTGAGCCTTTTTGATAACGACCTTGGCAATCTGCATCGGCGGGACTACCCTGCGATGCACTATGTAAAGGCGTTAAGGGTACTAAAAGATACGCTTGACCAAGGATTTACGACCGCGCGTGATGCCGGAGGCGCAGATGCCGGTTTCAGAGTAGCCGTTGAGCAGAAGCTTGTACCCGGGCCGCGGCTGACCGTCTGTGGAAAGTCCATATCAATGACCGGCGGGCATGCCGACATGCGTTACTCCACGGAACTCTCAGCGCCGGCGATATCACCTTTTTCAGCAGTGATCGCGGACGGTGTTGCAGAAGTTCAAAAGGTTGCCCGCGAACAGCTTCGACAGGGTGTCGACCATCTAAAAATAATGGCAGGCGGCGGTTGTGCCAGCCAGGCTGATGAACCGGACACAACTCAGTATACAATCGACGAAATGAAAGCCGTTGTACACGAGGCTGCCGCGGCGAACAAAAAAGTTCTGGCTCACTGCTACTCGAACAACAGTATGAAGATGTGTGCCGACGCCGGCGTTTACAGCATCGAACATGGCAACTATCTTAATGAAGAGACAGCGCGTTACTTGAAGGAAAGAGGCTGTTGGCTGGTACCTACCCTTACCACATATTTTTACATGAGCGAGCATGGCGAAGAGCTGGGCATTCCGGCATACTTTCTTCGCAAGATGAAGATGGTGCGCGAAAACGCCCTGGAGGCGGTACATCATGCCGTGAACGCCGGCCTTGATATTGGCTCAGGATCTGATGTAGTGGGTGATGGGCAATATCATAAAAATATGGAAATAGGATTGAAGGCTAAAGTTATGGGTGCGAAAGCGGCTATCATTTCCGCGACTAGAGAAAACGCCCGGCTCATGAAACTTGATAAAAAAATAGGTACACTTGAAGTTGGCAAAGAGGCAGATCTGATACTTGTTGCCGGAAATCCTTTGAAAAATGCAGAATCTATTACCGTAAGAGACAACATAAAACTCATTATCCAAAGAGGATCTACCTATAAAAATATCCTTTAAAAAGAAAATACAAGCGTTTATAAAGTGGCCTGGCCGTAGGAAAATTTTCCTGCGGCCATTTTTAGCGATATAATGCTCTATGCTAAAATAGGTATCGATGATAACGTATATCTATGCTGAATGCGGAGGAAAAACATTGCCCAAAATATCTCTTGCCGACCAGGCCGCCAATAAAATCAGAAGCCTCATACAGGAAAACAAACTAATGCCTGGCGCGCATATCAACATAGATTTTCTCGCAAAAGAATTTGGCATAAGCCAGACTCCCATCCGAGAGGCGCTGAAGAAACTTATCGCGGAGGGAATTGCAGTTTATAGACCAAAGGTAGGGTATTCGGTCCGCAATCTTACCCTTCACGAATACCTGCAAGTTTCAGAGATACACCAAGTCCTTGAAACCTATCTGGTCAAAGAGCTCGCAAAAATGCCGTTTATTGTTGATATGGTGTCTCTCAATACCATAAACCAAGAACTGCAAAGCCACATAAAAGAAAACGACCTCGAAGGGATGGCCCGCGCCAACGATAATTTTCATAGAAAACTATATGAAAATTATCATAACAAGTTATTAGTATCCCGTCTTTTCGATCTCTGGAATGAAGTGCGTTCTCTAAGAAATATGATGTATGAGAATAAAATTTTCACCAGCAAGATGGTCAGAGAACACGAGGTAATTATCGCTGCTATCGCAAAAGGCGATCCGGAAGCCGCAGAACGGGCGATAACGGATCACTATATAAGCGGCAGAGAGAGCGCGATAATATCCTTCCCCATAGGAGCACATGAAGAGAGAGAGTAAGCGACTATGAAGATAATCGATTCCCACGTACACATATATCCCGAATTTCTTAAAAAAGAGCGCGACAAGATCGCCGCCCGCGAACCATGGTTTGAACTGCTGACCGCCTCTAAGGTGCAGAAATGGGGCACGGCGGAGGAGCTGGTGGCGGCGATGGACGAGAGCGGCGTCGAGAGCGCGCTTGCCACGACCTTTGCTTTCCGGGATCAGGGGCTCTGCCGCGAGATGAACGATTACGTCCTCGATGCGGCGCGCCGTTTTCCCGGGCGTATCCTACCGCTGGCCGTCGTCTCTCCGACGCGGCCCGGCGCGGCGGCGGAGGCGCGGCGCGCCTTTGACCTCGGCGCCGCAGGGCTGGGCGAGCTTTTTTCCGACGGACAGAGCTTCGACCTTTCGTGCGCGGAGCAGCTGCGGGAGATCTGCGGCATCTGCGGCGAATATAACAAATTTGTCCTGTTTCACACCGCGGAGCAGGCCGGCCATCAATATGCCGGCAAGGGAGCCTACGGCGCGCGCGAGGCGGCGGCCTTCTGCCGCAATTTTCCGCTGACGCGCGTAGTCTTCGCGCACTTCGGCGGCGGCCTCTGGGCCTTCACCGCGATGCCCGAGATGCGCCTGCTGACGTCGAACGCCTGTTTTGACACCGCCGCCTGGCCCTGGCTATATGAACCCAAAATACTTAACGCGATATTCGCGATAGGCGCGGGGGACAAAATATTGTTCGGCTCGGATTGGCCGATACTCGGCTTGGCAAGATATGAAAAGCTGATCGCGCAGACGGGGCTCTCCTTGGAGGAAAAAGAGGCGCTGCTGCACGGCAACGCGGAAAGGCTGCTTGCTTAGAGGCTAAGCTGAAGAAATTGCGCCAGAAAGTACCGCGCGCCGGCTGTCAGCGCGGATCGATCACAAACTTGTTATCTTCCCACGGAAATCGAGAAAGGGCTTCGGCATAAGATGGTCATGCCGAAGCACCTTTTGGTTTTGGGCTTACGCCGTACAGATTAAAATTTGACCGAAAGCTGCTTAAAGATCGACATAGCTTTCCGCTTGGTAGACCTTTCCCTCCTTCATTACAAAAGAGCAGTCCCGCAGAGCATTTTCATCTTTAAGAAGGTCCCTGCCCCAGCCTGATATGTCCGCGTATTTACCTTTTTCGATCGTTCCGGCGATTTTTTCTATGCCGCAGATTTCAGCGTTGTTTTTTGTGGCGGCTTGGAGGGCGCGGAAGGGGTCTGCGCCGCTTCTCAGCCAGGCGCTGTATTCCCAGCCGCTTTCGTAGCTTTCGTGGACGGCGACGAGATCCGTTCCGTATCCTAGTTTGATATTGCTCTCAAGTATGGCCTCTCTTCCCCTGCGCAGGCGTTCCTGATAGAAATGGAGCTTACGGCAGAACTCGGGAGATTTCATCGACATACTCTCTTCGTCGCCTTCTATGGCGTCCTGGTATGGACAGAAGGTGGGAACCAGATAAGTTCCCGTCGCTTCGAACATTTTTGCCGTCTCTTTATCCATGAGAGAGCCGTGTTCCATTCCTGTAATGCCGAACCCGATCAGCTTTTGCATCAGTCTTGTCCCATAAACATGCGCGGTGACTGGTATTTTAAGCTCTTTTGCCGTATCGAAGACTGCCTTGAATTCACCGTCGCTCATCTGTATATCGTCAGGATCGTCGTTTGGCGTGGCAAAACCGCCTGTCGCCATTATTTTAATAAAATCTCCGCCTATCTTCTTCTCTCTGCGGACAGCGGCCTGGAAAAAATCGGGTCCGTTTCCCGTGCCGACATAGGTGCTTTCCAGAAAATCGCTTAGCTGTGGGTGGCTGCGCACTACCTGCGACATATCTCCGTGGCTGCCTGAGCTGGCAAGGATATGTGCCGCCACCACCATACGCGCTCCTGGCAGGTACCCTTCGCTGATGGCCCGCTTTACGTCAAGTTCATATGACTCTCTGAACCACCCGATGGAACGTATCGTTGTAAAACCGCCGTGCAGGGCCTTTTCTGCGGTATGGTATGTTGCCAGCGCGCGGTATCCGTCGGAGTTGAAAATCACATCTTTATACAAATCACGCCAGCTGAAAAACTGCGGATGGACATGCGCGTCTATCATTCCAGGAGTTACCGAGAGGTGCGAGAGGTCTATTTCCTCTGTACCTTCGGGACATGGAAGATTATGTCCGACTTCCTTTATATATTTTCCGCAGACCAGTATTTCCATCTCTTCCTGGAGCTTTGCCTGTATGCCGTCATAGAGTTTTCCGCATTTGATCTTTTTGTAATTTTCCATGATGTGATCCTCCAATTCGTTATGGTTTTATAGGGAGCTTTTTGTTAATTTTTTGAAAATTTGTAATCGCATAGATAGAGTAGTATTGAAAAAACAAGAACGATCAGCATATAGTATGCGCTGTTTATTTTTGTGAAGAAGCAAAAGATGAGACAAAGTATGACGCCGATGATAAAGAACGACACCGATTTGCCTGTTTTTAGTATGGTTTGAGCGACAAGCCCACCGAATATAGCCGGTACGACATACTTAAATGCCGGTTGTATGGCGGGAGATTCTAAGAGAGGTTTTAACGGAATGGCAATGAGCACGCCGACTGCGACGATAAGCACCGTTGTAATGATGGATGCGCCGCATACGATGATAGCCATCGTATGACAGGCGTCGCTTCCCGGCTCTATCTCTAAAGAGTTAATTGTCCCCACCGTCGCCGGCATTCTAAGATTTGTGACGTTGCCGGTGATATAAGACATATATAACGCGCCAGGCCCCATGACCGACATATAGCCGACCGTTTCCGCAGGCCACCAGGGAGCCATGAAAAGTATCACCGCGATCGCCGCCGGCCATAGCTGCGCCAGGTTGGGCCAAACGCCGTAATAGAAGCTTATCAGTACCGGGAATGCCGACATCAGAACAAATAGGAAAAGGCTCGATGAAATACCAAATTTATGCACCCAGCTGTTGAAAGACGCCCTTGATTCCATCTTTAAGACCCCCTTAGAATATTATACAGGCCGCAGCCATGGCTACGAGCATACTGATAGTCATGAGATATTCGCCGATCCATTTACTCTCCGGACGTTTGCGTTGGAGCAGGACGAGAAACGCGCCGAAGGCAAAGCTGACGCCAAAGACCACCCCGTTAGTAGAAACTGCGCTTAATCCAAAGGCGACCGTTACAAAGGCCATCACGCCCGACAATGCTCCGCCGCCGATCGCGTAAACGAAACGCTTGTCCATCTTCGCCTCAATCTTCTCGTACATTAAAGATATAGGCTTTATCGCGAGAGACGACCAGAGTACGCAGGCGCTGCCGCCGATAGTCATTACCCAGGCGGCGGATATCCAGCCTTTCAGCGAGTAACCGCCGGGGATAAGTTTCTCGCCCACGCTCTGCAGGGCTACGCTTGCCGCATAAGACTCATACTGTGCGGAGCCGATGACCGAGAGCCTGAGCCAGGGCAGGGGAGATCCCAGCAGCGGTGTCAGAGCGAGAAATACGATCAGCACGGGCAGCGTTGGCATGATGCTGATACTGATCCCCGAGACGAGGGTATTTTTTAACTGTGCCTCGGAGATTCCCAATCCCAGCGCCCGCCTCCAAGCCTTGCGCATAAAGACCACGCATTGCGCCAATACCAATAAAATGATGACTAAGACTACAAGATAGAGCCATACCGCGTTGAAGATCTCAGATACCATTCTTCCATCACACCTTTATATAAAAATATGGATAAGGATTAAGTAGAATTAGTTCTTAGAATAAATTCGCAGAATTAATTCTGTATAAAATGATATAAAAATATTAAAGAACAGTCAATAGCTGTCTAATAAATTTATTAGATGTAATATTAGGCCAATGAATTATTATAATTTTAAGAAGAAAGTGACTTATGTATGCGGTGCTGATACAATAAAACCATGTTTTTCGGAAAAATTCTTTTGATAGTTTCATATTGATGAGGACAGACAAATGTACAAAAAAGGCAATAAAAGAAAAAACCAGGCGGAGCAGACGCGCAGGCATATTTACGAAACGGCTGCAAAACTTTTTACGGAGAAGAGCTTTGAGGAGGTTACGGTCAATGATATCGTTGCCGCTTCCGGAACCTCCGTCGGAGCCTTTTATCATCATTTCAAAAATAAACAAGGCATTATGGTCGTCACATATAGAACACTTGACGAACAGTACAGGGAATATTATCGTGACATTATATGCGGTCCGGAATGTGCTGGTAAATGCTCTATTGAAAAGATCGAACTATTTATGTGCAACACCGTAGAGCTTATCGCCGACATAGGCAGGGATTTTCTCTCCGTCTTTTATCAGTATATCCTTAGGGACAGCTCTGTCAGCGATTCTATGCTTGATTCCGGGAGAGAGTTTTTTTCGATATTGAGGGAAATGATAGCGGAGGGAAAAAAACTGGGAGAGATTCCCGAAGAGGTTGATACGGAACAGACAATTCGCGACCTGACTATAATAGCCAGAGGATGTGAGGTCGAATGGTGTATCAGCAGGGGAAAGGTTGAGATTGATTCACAGAGCATGAGCCTGATAAAGAAATATCTCCGCGGTCTCACCGCGTGAATAGATGTGGCAGGGCTGCTTGCATAGGCGCACTGTCGGTGAATAATATGAAAGCGCGGTGGGTTTCTCTGTCACGCTTTCTTTTTATGGAAACGTCGCTTGCTGAGCTAAGCGAGCGATAAGGTGATGTCTTCTCACTCCTGGAGGCTTGCGGCGCGGAACCAGCCTTTCACAACCTCTTTTTTATTTCCCATGAAGAGCGCGAGGCAGATGAAGGCCGTGAGGCCGCAGGCGGGATAGCCGGCCCAGCCTCCGAACGCCTGCATCGCGGTGCCGGCGAAGAAGTTGCCGACCGGCAGCGAGCCCTGGGTGAGGAAGGAATAGACGCTCATCACGCGGCCGCGGTATTTGTCGGGCGCATAGACCTGGAAGATGGAGTTTCCCGCGTTGAGGAAAACGAGGTTGAAGAAGCCGATCATCGCCACGAAAAGCAGCGCCAGCGCATAGTTCCAGGCGATCGCCATCAGTACCTGTACCGAAAGGGTCGCGGCGGCTCCCACGAGAAGTATCCATTTTCTGACACCCTTTTTGGAGAGCGAGGCCATCGTGACGGCTCCGGCAAGCGATCCCGCGCCCGCCGCGGACAGCAGCTTCGTATAGGCTCCCGCGCCCATGCCGAGGACGGTCTTGGCAAATACGGGGATGATGACCTCGCTGTTCATCGCGAAGGTACTGACGATGGCGAGAAAGACGGCGTTGAGATAGAGAGTTTCGTCATTTTTGATATAGGCCAGCCCCTCTTTGACCTCCTCCAACATATTCCTCTTTTGGGGAGGGGCGACGCTGTCTTTCGTCTCGATGCGCGTCAGGCTGTAGATGACGGCGAGGAAGCTCAGCGCGTTGATGAGGAAACAGACGGCCGCGCCGAATTTCATCATTACGATCCCCGCGACGGCGGGGCCGATGATGCGCGCGAGATTGACGATCGATGAGTTCAGCGAAACGGCGTTCATGACATCCTCTTTGCCGACCAGGTCGGCGAAAAACGAGAGGCGCGCCGGCATGTCGATCGTCGTCGTGATGCCGAGAAAGGCGCAGAGCAAGAGCAGCTGCCAGTACTGCTCGGAGTTGAAGAAGGCCAGCATTGCCAGCGCGAAGGCCTGCAGCATCAGCAGCGACTGCGTTACGATCAATATCTTACGTTTTGGGAAACGGTCCACGACCGCGCCCGCAAAGAGAGTGAAGAGCAGCATCGGCAGGAACTGCGCGACGCCGACGAGTCCGACGAGGAATGGCGAATCGGTCATCGTGTAGACGAGCCATATGAGCGCCGTGCGCTGCATCCAGGTTCCCATTAACGAGACGCACTGCCCGATCCAGAAGATACGGAAGTCCCGGTGTTTTAACGAAGAAAATATTGCTCCCAGCATGGACACGGCTCTTTCTGTAAGGGGCATAGGGTGTTCACCATCCCATTCTTTAAATTAACTCTCTCTTTTTATAATAGCACAGTAGTTATTATAAAACTTTTTTCTGTTTTAAGGACAAAATACAAGCTCCCCCGCCTCAAGCAGGCGGAGGAGCTTGTATTTTAGTTTTTATTTAGTTTTTAACCTTTTAACCCTGCGGGTAGAAGCCGCTTGGCGACTCGCTGAGGTTTATCATGATGTTTTTCATCTGTGTGTAGTGCTCGAGTATCACCTTGTGTGTCTCGCGCCCAATGCCGCTTGCCTTGTAGCCGCCGAAGGGCGCGCCGGCCGGTATTGAGTTATAGGTGTTGACCCACATACGTCCAGTTTCAATGCCGCGGCAGACCCTTATCGCGCGGTTGATATCGCGCGTCCAGACGGCGCCGCCGAGGCCGTAGGTATTGTCGTTGGCCATCGCTACGACCTCTTCCTCCGTCTTGAATTTGATGACGCAGGCGACGGGGCCAAAGATCTCCTCCTGCGCCACTCTCATGTCGTTCGTCACGTCGACCAGCAGCGTCGGCGCATAGAAGGAGCCCTTCGCGAAATCTCCCTCGGTGATGGGATGTCCGCCGCAGGCGATGCGTGCTCCCTCTTCGACGCCCATATCGACGGCGGCCTGGATCTTTTTGACCTGGTTTTTGTCTATCTGGCTGCCCATTTGGGTCTCGGTCTCCCACGGCATGCCGACTTTGATGCCGTTGAAGGCCTCCACGGCGTCGTGTATGAACCGGTCGTAGATATCCTCATGTACGAAGACGCGCGAACCGGCGCAGCAGACCTGTCCCTGGTTGAAGAGGATGCCGAGCTGCAGTCCGTCCATCGCCATGTCCCATTTGCAGTCGGGGAAATAGATGTTCGCCGATTTGCCACCGAGCTCCAGCGTTGAAGGTATCAGACGGTGCGCCGCCGCCTTCGCCACGCTTCCGCCGACGTCGGTCGAGCCGGTAAAGGCCAGTTTCCTGAACCCCTCGTGCTCCAGCATGAACTGTCCGGCCTTGGAGCCCTTGCCGGTGACGACGTTGAAGACGCCGGGCGGCAGGATGTCGCCGATGAGGCGCGCAAGCTCCAGCACCGAGAGCGGAGTAAGGCTCGAAGGTTTGAATACCGTGCAGCAGCCCGCCGCGAGCACCGGCGCGAGCTTCCAGGCCGCCATGAGGAAGGGGAAATTCCATGGTACGATCTGTCCGACGACGCCGATCGGTTCGCGGAGAATTATCGACATGGTGTTCTCGTCGAGCATCGCCGCGCTGCCTTCCTCGGTGCGCACCGCTCCCGCGAAATAGCGGAAGTGGTCCGCCGAGAAGGGAACGTCGATGGCCATCGTCTCACGGATCGGTTTGCCGTTGTTGAGCGATTCTACCATCGCGAGATGTTCTTTGTTTGCGTCAATCACGTCGGCGATCTTGAGCAGAAGATCAGCCCTTTTGGCCGGGGCGACGTCTTTCCAACTCTTCCATGCCTCCCAAG
This sequence comes from Cloacibacillus porcorum, assembly GCF_001701045.1. Taxonomy (GTDB): domain Bacteria; phylum Synergistota; class Synergistia; order Synergistales; family Synergistaceae; genus Cloacibacillus; species Cloacibacillus porcorum. Next base: position 3,542,876 of record NZ_CP016757.1, on the reverse strand, counting down.
CCGTACTTACGGCAAGGTCTACGTCTTCCCGCGTTGCCTCCGCACATTCGGCCAGCGTATGCCCGTTAGCCGGGCAATGGGTCTTAAAGTATTTCCCGTCATTAGACGGCCGCCATTCTCCATTGATAAACAACCCATACTGTTTCTGCAGTTCAGGTTCATTGTTCAGCATATAGATACCCCCTTTATTTTGCGTTTTTGCGTTTCTAAATTAAACGACAAAAAGGCCTCACTACATCTTGTAGGATAGTAATTAATTCTGAATATTTATTCTAGCATTAATTATAACATTGATTTAAGTAAAAATACTTGTCTAATCTGAACTATATTAACCAAAAGAGAATCAGTAAAAAAACGGCCCCCCGGCCGAATTGGCTGGGGAGCCCTTTGGGGTGGGTCGGCGCTAGGCCGAAAGTGAGAGGAGGTTCCTGTAATTGGGGTAAGGCATATTTTCGCCGGAAAGGAAAATCTCTATAGAATCTGCCGTCTTCCTGATCTCTTTCATGAGTGGGACGGCTGAATTCACAATTTCGTCGGCGTGCGCGCGTGTCGGCATCGCCGCCATTTTTTCGCGCAGCGCAGCCAGTTCGCGGGTCTTTTCAATGAGCGATATCTTCGCTTCGGCAAGCTTCACGATGATCCTCTTCCAGCTCTCGGTGCCGGGGAGGCCGAAGCCGTCCGCGATGGCGAAGGAGTCGCGCTCAAGGATGAGCTGCTTGGAGATGGCGGGAAGTATCCCCTCCCAGACCATGTCGCGCAGTACGGACATCTCTATCTCGATGTTCTTTACGAAGCTCTCCATCTTGATGGTATGGAAGGCCTCCATCTCTTTTTTCGAAAAGACGCCGAGCTCTTCGAGCATCTGCAGCGTCGAGGGTTCCATAAAGAGGTCGATGCCCTCGGGGATCGTGTGGGCCTTGACGAGTCCGCGGCGCTCCGCCTCGGCGTGCCAGCCGCCGGTGTAGGCGTCGCCCTCGAAGCGGATATCCCTGTTTATCTCGGATACCCGGCGGATCGTCTTGATCGCCGCTTCGACGGGGTCTTCGCCGCCGTTTATGTGCTCCTCGAACAGGGTGAGGAACTCTTCAAGTCCGGCGGCCCAGACGGAGAGCAGCGACATTACCGGCACCGCCATCGCCTGCGAGGCTCCGGGGGCGCGGAATTCAAACTTGTTGCCCGTGAAGGCCAGCGGGCTTGTGCGGTTGCGGTCGCTGTCAAAGGCCACGATATCGGGCAGCTTCGGCAGTCCGAGGTCGAGCGTACCCTTGGTCTGCTTCATGCCGTCGCCTCCGCCGCCCTCTTCGATCGCGCGCAGCATCCCTGCCACGGCGTCGCCGAGGTAAACGCTGATAATATAGGGGGGGGCCTCATGGCCGCCGAGGCGGTACATGTTGCCGGGGGTCGAGATAGAGGCCTGCAGCAGGCCGAAGTGTTTCGCCGCGCCGAGGATGAAGGCCGAGAGGAACGAGAGGAAGATGACGTTCTTCCTGTGGTTCGTCGAGGGCTTCAGCAGGTTGCGCCCCTCGCTGTCCTCCAGCGAGAAGTTGATGTGCTTGCCGCTGCCGTTCATTTCATGGAATGGCTTCTCGTGGAAGAGGAGGCGCAGCTCATGCTGGCGGGCCATCTTGCGCATCGTCTCCATTATCAGCTGGTTCTGGTCGCAGGCGAGGTTGGCCTCGGTAAACTGCGGCGCGAACTCAAACTGGCAGCGCGCGTTTTCATTGTGGCGCGTCGCGAGATCGACGCCGAGGCGCGCAAGGTCTCGCTGGACGTCCTCCATATATGAGAGGACGCGTGTGGGGATCGCGCCGAAATAGTGGTCCTCCATCTTCTGGTCGCGCGGCGGCGGCGAACCTACGAGGGTGCGGCCGCAGAAGCGGATGTCGGGGCGTTTCTGTGCGCGGGGACGGTCGAGGAGGAAAAATTCCTGCTCGCCGCCGACCGTCGCGTGCACGTAGCGCACGCCGCGGTTGCCGAAGAGCTTCAGCATCTTCATGGCGCGGCTCTCGACAGCCTGCATCGAACGGAGTAGGAACGTCTTGAGGTCGAGAGGCGAGCCGTCATAGGCGATGAAAACCGAGGGGATACAGAGCGTGCCGCCCTTACGTGAACGAATGATGAAGGCAGGGCTTGTCGGATCCCAGGCGGAATAGCCGCGCGCCTCAAAGGTGCTGCGCGTGCCGCCTGAGGGGAACGAGGAGGCGTCGGGCTCGCTCTGCATGAGATCCTTGCCGCGGAAAGAGTTCAGCGGGTTGCCGTTCTCGTCGGCGGTAAGGAAGGCGGTATGCTTCTCCGCCGTCAGCTCGGTGAGCGGGTGGAACCAGTGGGCCCAATGGTCTGCGCCCTTGCTGACCGCCCAGTCCTTCATCGCGAGCGCCACCGTGTCGGCGATGCCGGAATCTAGCTTCTGCCGTCCCTCCATCGCTCCGACAAGATTTTCAAAGACATCCTGCGGCAGGCGCTGCTTCATCTCCTTCTGGTCAAAGACAAGCGAGCCATATATATCTTTCATCTTCTGGTACTCTTTTGTTTCAGCCATGATATAAAACCCTTTCCAATGGGGGATAAAACATACTGGTACTTTTATACAACTACTTAAGCATAAAATCAAGCGTATTTTAATGCTTAAAATATCTTTTATCGTGCGGAAATATAAAAATATCTCAAATTGTTCATGCTGGAGGAGTCCCTATTCAGAACGCGCAGTTCCCCGTCCACGCTTTGCGCTAAGAATAAAAGGTTTCCCGGGGAGCGAACCGCGGGTGCGCTTGCCGCTATTTTCTTTGCGGGCCGTTCCAACTATAATATATAAATTGTATTTAAAATGGAGGAAGTCATCACAAGATGATTGAGATAAAAGACTTAAAGGTAAATTTCGGCGAACAGGAGGTCCTGCGCGGCATCGACTGGTTCATCACGCCCAAAAGCCGCATCGGTCTCGTCGGCGACAACGGCGCGGGCAAGACGACGCTGCTGCGCGTGCTGGCGGGGGGCGCCGACCATGATGGCACCATTACGATGCCCAAGGGGCACTCTGTCGGCTATCTGCCGCAGGACCTTGTGGAGATCAAAGAGCTGCCCCTCATAGAATATCTCAAGGAACGCGCCGGACTGACTGAGCTTTCACGCGAGCTTGTCGCCTGTGAACAGCGGATGTCGCTGCTCGGCGAAAACGACCCGGCGGTGAAGGGGCTGCTCTCCGAGCATGAGCGGCTGCAGCGGCTGTTCGAATCCAAGGGCGGCTTTGGCTTCGAGGTCGAGGCCAAGCAGGTGCTCAAGGGTCTGGGCTTCGCTCCGGAGCGTGACGCCGAAAGGCTCACCTCCGAATTCTCCGGCGGCTGGAAGATGCGCATCGCGCTCGCCGCGCTGCTCCTCTCGCACTCGGACATCATGCTGCTTGACGAGCCGACGAACCATCTTGACACCGAGAGCATGGAATGGCTTGAATCGTGGCTGCGCGACTACCGCGGCACAATCATCGCTGTCTCGCACGACCGCCGCTTCCTTGATAACATGGTCACCTCGGTGGCGGAGCTCGCGAACGGCCGGATAAACCTCTACTCCTGCGGCTACGAAAAATTCCTCACGGAGCGCGAGGAGCGCCGCGCGCGCCTCGAAGCCGAGTGGGAGCAGCAGCGGGAGAAGATCGACGAGATACAGCGCTTTGTCGAACGTTTCCGCTACAAGGCGACAAAGGCGCGCCAGGTCCAGAGCCGTATCAAGCAGCTGGAAAAAATGGAGATAACGGAGCTGGAGGGCCCCTCAAAGAGCGTGAACTTCCAATTTCCGGAGAGCCCGCGCAGCGGCCGCGAGGTGATAAGGGCCTCGGGGCTTGCGAAGAGCTATGGAGACCATACCGTATTCCGGGATGTGGATCTCGTGATCGAGCGCGGGGAGCGCGTCGCGCTCGTCGGCGTCAACGGCGCGGGCAAATCGACGCTGATGCGCCTGCTGAACCAGAGCGAGGAGCCCACAGCCGGTACGGCGGAGCTTGGCTTAAACGTCAAAAAAGCCTACTTCTCGCAGGAGAGCGCCCAGAACCTCGACTACAGCCGCACGATCTGGCAGGAGGTCAACAACACCGGTTCAAAGCTGCTCGAAGGGGCGAAGCGCAACCTGCTCGGAGCCTTCCTCTTCTCGGGCGATGAAATATACAAGCCGGTCTCCGTCCTATCGGGCGGTGAAAAATCGCGTCTGGGGCTGCTTAAAATGCTGCTCTCCGAGTCCAACCTGCTGATCCTTGACGAGCCGACGAACCATCTCGACTACGGGACGAAGGAGCTCTTCCAAAAGGCGCTGCTCCAATATGGCGGCACCATCCTGATCGTCTCCCACGACCGCGCCTTCCTCGACGACCTCGTGAGCCGCGTAGTAGAAATACGCGACGGGAAGCTCTACGACTACCCAGGCAACTATTCGTGGTTCATTGAGAAAAGAGCCGGACGCGATGCGCCGGCTCCCGCGGCGAAGGCCGACCCCGCGGAAAAACTTGCCGCCGAACTGCGCGCGAGCGCCGCGGAGAGCCGCCAGGAGGCGAGGACGAAGGAACAGCGGCGTGCCGAGGCCGAAGAACGCAACCGCCTCTACCGCGCGAAAAAAGATTTTGTTGAACGGCTCGCGGCCTGCGAAAAAGAGATCGCGGATGTTGAGGCGCGCAAAGAGGAGATCAACGGCCTGCTCTGTTCGCCGGAGGTGCTTGCGGACTCCCAGCGTATCCAGAGCCTGATGATCGAACTCAAAGAAAAGGAAGAGACACTAAAAGAGCTCTACGAAGAATGGGAAGAGCTCAGCATAAAGATAGAAGAGATAAAATAGATTATACGAAAGGTGGAAGACTACAGATGATATATGATTCAGTGGAGCGCTTCATCACCGAACTGCCGGAATACATGCCGCGCGTGAGCCAGCTGACAGAATTTCTCTCGGCAGCGCGTGAAAAAAGCTTTGAAGAGCTAAAAGAGATGGACTTCGCGCCCCTTGACCTGCGCTTCGGGGAATATGAGACGAAGCCGCAGGAGGAGATACCCTTCGAGGCCCATAAAAGATACTGGGACCTCCAGCTTGTCCTCGAAGGGGAGGAGCTGCTTGGCTACGCGCCGCTTGCGGAGCTGACGGAGACCGTTGCCTACGCGGAAAAAGACGACATCGCCTTTTACCGCGGCGAGGGACAGAACGTGAAACTCTCGCGTGAAATGGCGGTGCTGCTGGCGCCGTGGGACGGGCACCGTCCGGGGGCGAATGTTGGGGATACGCCCTGTAAAATAAAAAAGATCGTCGTTAAACTGCCCTGGTAGGGGCGAAAGCGCCGGCTGCGGGGTGTGTGGGGGACAAGAGATGGACCTGAAAAAATGCAAAATACTGCTGGACGCGATAGACTACAGGAACCTCTCGAAGGTGGCCAAAGACTACGGCTACACTCCGTCGGGCATCTGGCACATGATCGCCGCGATTGAGAACGAACTTGGCTTCCCGCTCTTCATCAGCAGCACGAGCGGCGTCATTCCCACCGACAACTGCCTGCGGCTCGCGCCCGCGCTCCGCGAGCTGCTCAAATGCAACGAGCGGCTCGCGCATACGATGGCGGAAATTCGCGGCGTTAAAAGCGGCAGCCTCACGATCGGTACATATCCGAGCGTCTCGATACAATGGCTTCCGCACGTTATAAAGGCCTTTCAGGCCGACTATCCCGGCGTTGCGATCCAGATACGCGAGGGCATCAGGCAGGAGCTCCAGGGCTGGCTTGACGACAGCAGCGTTGAAATGTGCTTCTATACCTGGCGTCCGAAGATGAAATGCGCCTGGATACCGCTTCGCGACGACCCCGTCGTCGCCGTGCTGCCCCTCGACCATCCGTTGGCCTCCTCCCCCTCCTATCCGCTCGCGCGCTGCCGCGACGAAAAATTTATCATGCCGGCGCTGGGCCGGGACGAGGATATCGCCGCCATCCTTGAAGAGGCGGGAATATCCCCTAAAATAGCCTTCTCCACCATAGAAAACTATGCCGCGATATCGATGATAGAATGCGGTCTCGGCATGAGCATCATGAACGAACTGATAACCAAAGGCAGGCTCAACAAAGTGGCGATCCTGCCGCTCGACCCTCCCTGCCGCATAAATTTCGGCATCGCGCTGCCCTCGCTCTCGAAGGCCTCTCCCGCCGCGCGTGAATTCATCGAATACGCGAAACGTATGATCCCTGAGATGTAGCGGCCGCTATCATCTCTACGCATCGCGGACGGCTGTGAATTTTTCTCACAGCCGCTTTTAATTATTGTCGCTTTATCAAAGAGGGAATAGATAATATCATTAATAGCGGTAAATCAAACGACGGAGGTCACCGCAATATGATTGACAACATGATGCTTATCACCCTCTTTGACTCCCTCTATCCCTGCTGGACGGAGGAGATGCTCGCCCGGGAGGGCGTGGACCTCTCCGCGCTGGAAAAGCTCGTAAAAGAGGGGTTGATCCGGCAGGAGGCGGGCGTCTATTCGCTCAGCGAGGCCGGCGTCGCCGAATTCAAACGCCTTGCACTGGAAAACTTCATCGAAGAAAAACCTGGAGAGGCTCCGCGGGACCGTGCGCGCTCCGCGAGGGCGGGAAACTTTCTCAAACGTCTTAACGCTGCCCACCTGCAGCGCTGGGGCATAAAACAATACTACGCCTCGCCCGCGCTGGAGATATTTCCGCGGACCGCCGACGAAGAACTCTTCCACGTGGCGGGCAGTGAACTGACCTGGCCCTACATGGAGGGAAAAGAGGAGCGGGAGATGGAAGAAAAATTCCCCCTCTCCGGGCTTCGTGGACGAAAAGAGCGTATGGCCGCCGCTGTTGAGAGGTCGGCCCAATGGCTTGAGGAAAAACGGGCGCTGGTTGACACCTTCACTCCCGATATCCTCTACGTCTGTCGCTACGACTACCTGCAATACGAGAATTTTAAGGGACATCCAAACGATCCGCTGCGGCTCATCAACACCGACCGCTTCCTCTTCAGCTTCGACAGCGGCGACGAGGCGGAGGAGCTGCGCGAGATCGGCAGATTCAGACGGTGGGTGACATTCCAGCGCCTCGTTATGATGCCCGATTTCTTTGATATAGATACCCAGGAACAGGACAGCATCTGCCAGTTACTGCTCGTATCAGAGAGCGAACAGCAGGCCGCCGCACGGTGCGAGAGGCTTGCGAGGTTTGGCACGGCGCTCACGGCGGGTGCCGAGCCCTTTGAGATATGGACCCTCTCGGAAGAGGCGCTCGCCGCCGTCAAAGATAAACGTGAAATCATCTGGGAGCTGCTGCCGGATATCGCCCACCCTGTACGCCGCATGTCGGCGGGCGCCGGCTGACGCTAAACGGGCTTTGCGTGACAGAGCCATGAAGATATCGAAAAATACCCTAAAGGGAACACTATGCGTCATCGCGGCGGGAATGTGCTGGGGCACGACGGGAACGATACAGGCATTCACGCCGAATGGGGCCTCCTCGCTCTCCATCGGCGCGGCGCGCGTCGCTTTCGCGGGCGTCGTGCTTCTTATATATATGCTGATAAAAAAGAGGGGCGAACTCTTCCGCGGCGGCTGGAGCGTGAGGGGCGTGCTGCTCGCCGCCGCTGGGCTTGCCGCTTATCAGCTCACATTTTTCTCCGCCGTGCGTCTCACCGGCGTCGCCGTCGGTACGATGGTGGCGATCGGCAGCGCCCCGCCGCTCGCGGGCATCTTCGGGCGGATACTATTTAAAGAACAGCTGCCGTGGCGTTGGTACGCCGCTACCATACTGGCGGTGACCGGCTGCGTCATGCTCGTGCTGGGCGGCAACACCGGCGCCCTCTCCGTCTCCGTCCTCGGCGTCTTTCTTGCCTTCAGCGCCGCGTTCTCCTACGCGCTCGAGGGAGTGGGGCTGCGCCTCATAAAGCGTGACCCCTATGACGTTATTGCGGTCGTCAGCGCCGTAAGCGGCCTCATGGCGCTGCCGTGGCTGCTTGCTGGTGACATCTCCTGGATGCTTGAGCCGCGCGGCGCCCTATGCATGGCGCTGCTGACCTTCCTCAGCACCATCATCCCGTACACATTATTTACTATTGGAATACAAAATATTGAGCTTGGGACGGCCTACACACTGTCGCTCTCCGAGCCGCTCACCGCCTGGCTCCTCTCTACAGTGCTGCTTGGCGAACGTCTCTCATGGATAGCGTCGCTTGGCGTAGGTATACTTTTCTGCGGAATTTTGCTGCTTGCCTGCAATAAAAATAAAGGCTGACGGTCGTTGATCTTTAATGAAATTGTCGTTTAATACCTATAATCAACCTATTATTTAAAGTTATGCGTTGATGTAACATTTGAAAGCACGGTATTTATTATTTTGAGCTTGACTTATTGACTCTTGCCGTTATCATATTTCATGCGTTAAGAGTGCCCGCGGACAGCACTATTCAGAAAATTTAAACCGTAAATTTTTTGATATTACTTTCCGCGTTTCCAAACTCGCAAGGAGGTCAATATGCGAAAAATAATGAAAAAGCGGCATTTTCATCTGTCGCAGATCGCAGTGATGCTCCTGCTCTTCATTTCGGTAATAATGCACCCGAAGGCCGGAATGAGCAGTACGGAATCATCACCGAAAACACATAGCACCCTCTCGGACGGCACAGTAATTACAACAGTTAGTGAAACCGCTCTAACAGAGAATGTCGTGATGACGGAGAACAAGACGGCCGTCGTCTATACCGAACAGACCGAGACTGGCGAAAGCCCGAAAGAGACTCCGCAGGAAAAATCCCCAGCGCCGTTTGACAAATCCATCTATGCCGCGCTGAAACACCAGGGGCTGACCGAGCAGCACATAGGGGTCTGGCAGGAAGAGCATCCGCTCAGCACACTCAACAAGCTGGGTACGCTCGCTCCCGCTAAACAGAAGAAAGTTGCGAACGTAGCGGCCTTTATAAGAAAGGTAAATCCCAAAATTTCCGCAAAAACAGCCTGGAGAGAGGCCTGCGCGCTGGTATTTTACAGCGTCAAATACAACGTGTCCTCGGATCTCGTCGTCAGTATCGCAAAGGCGGAGAGCCGCTTTAACCCTTCGGCGCAGAGCAAAGCGGGAGCGCTGGGGGTAATGCAGGTCATGTGGAAGGTGCATAACGGAATGCTGCGCGCGAAGGGCATCGCTCCGACCCGCGACCACATGTTCGATCCCGAGCGCGGCGTAGAGGCGGGGGTTCTTATCCTGTCGCGCTACATGAGTGCCTACGGGACAGTGCAGAAAGCCCTCAACCGTTACTACGGCGGCATCGCGCACAACTACCTCAAAAAGGTAAACAACAACATGGCGATGCTTCAGCGCCATTCGGACAAGACCGGCTACTAGCCGCGAAAAATATTTTCGCTCTAACGCAGCGGGGAAGGCTTGCCTTCCCCGCATTCTTGTTTTTAAGGGGCTTCATTAGCGTCATTAGCGCTGGAAACTTTCGCATCACTGCGTGCGCGTGTGGAAGATACTTGCAAATTCATAAAAAATATAAAGCAGCGATGTCGGTAATGTCAGTGATAAGATTAAAATAGCCAAAGACACGAGGTCTGGTGTCCTTATAAAAAAGCAGTTCAAAAGGGTTGACGATTCGACGAAAAAATAATATACTTACTTTTGTTGCGCCCAAATCCGGCATCACGCCGGAAACGGCCCGCAGCGAGCACCATGACAAAAAGAATAAAGAGAAAGCAAAAGAAACATACACCGAATCTGAGTTCAGAGCCGCGCAAGCGGGTATGGAGGAAGATAAGGATGTGTGGTCCCAAGAGTAAAAAGTCCGAGCCGGGAGACCGGAACGGACGGTCAGCGAAAGAGTAGGCTGGGAATCAAACGGAGAGTTTGATCCTGGCTCAGGACGAACGCTGGCGGCGTGCCTAACACATGCAAGTCGAACGAAATTACGAAGAAAGCTTGCTTTAATCGTAATTTAGTGGCGGACGGGTGAGTAACGCGTGAGGACTTGTCGGATACAGGGGGACAACAGATGGAAACGTCTGCTAATACCCCATAAGCCTTCGGGTAAAAGGAGCAATCCGGTATTTGAGAGACTCGCGTTCTATCAGCTAGTAGGTGGGGTAACGGCCCACCTAGGCCAAGACGGATAGCCGGACTGAGAGGTCGACCGGCCACACTGGAACTGAGAGACGGTCCAGACTCCTACGGGAGGCAGCAGTGGGGAATATTGGGCAATGGGGGCAACCCTGACCCAGCGACGCCGCGTGGGTGAAGAAATCCTTCGGGATGTAAAGCCCTGTTGTGTGGGAAGATAATGACGGTACCACACGAGGAAGCCCCGGCAAACTACGTGCCAGCAGCCGCGGTAATACGTAGGGGGCAAGCGTTGTTCGGAATTACTGGGCGTAAAGCGCACGCAGGCTGGCCGTTAAGTCTGTCGTCAAAGGCGGAGGCTCAACCTCCGTTCTACGATAGATACTGTCGGTCTAGAGTATGTGAGAGGGAAGTGGAATTCCCGGTGTAGCGGTGAAATGCGTAGATATCGGGAGGAACACCAGTGGCGAAGGCGGCTTCCTGGCACACAACTGACGCTCATGTGCGAAAGCCAGGGCAGCGAACGGGATTAGATACCCCGGTAGTCCTGGCCGTAAACGATGGATACTGGGTGTGGGTGAAGCAGTTCATCCGTGCCGTAGTTAACGCGTTAAGTATCCCGCCTGGGGACTACGGTCGCAAGACTGAAACTCAAAGGAATTGACGGGGGCCCGCACAAGCGGTGGAGCACGTGGTTTAATTCGATGCAAACCGAAGAACCTTACCTGGGTTTGACATACAAGTGGTACTGAGATGAAAGTTGAGGGACTGTAGCTTGCTACAGAGCTTGAACAGGTGCTGCATGGCTGTCGTCAGCTCGTGTCGTGAGATGTTGGGTTAAGTCCCGCAACGAGCGCAACCCCTATGTCCAGTTGCTAACAAGTGAAGTTGAGCACTCTGGAGAGACTGCCGCCGACAAGGCGGAGGAAGGTGGGGATGACGTCAAGTCATCATGGCCTTTATGCCCAGGGCGACACACGTGCTACAATGGCCGGCACAGAAGGCAGCTTGCTAGTGATAGTTGGCGAATCCTTAAAAGCCGGTCCCAGTTCGGATTGTAGTCTGCAACCCGACTACATGAAGCCGGAATCGCTAGTAATCGCAGATCAGCCAAGCTGCGGTGAATACGTTCCCGGGCCTTGTACACACCGCCCGTCACACCACCCGAGTTGGGGGCACCCGAAGCCGCAGGCTTAACCCGTAAGGGAAAGAAGCGTCTAAGGTGCGCCGAGTAAGGGGGGTGAAGTCGTAACAAGGTAGCCGTACCGGAAGGTGCGGCTGGATCACCTCCTTTCTAAGGAGCAGCCGCGTAAAGCGGCAGCTAAACAAATGAGCTAAATCTTTTAGTGAGACAAAATACTGTTGTGGACCTTTTGCTTTCTCATTCTTTTTGTGGTGCACGAACCATGACAAAAAGCCCTTCAAAACCGCAGGTTTTGAAGCCGGAAACTCCCAAACGTAAAATCCGCCGGTTAGATGCGTCAGCTGCGAAGCGACAGCGTCTCGGCTGGAGCGGAATCGTATATCGATACGTTGGAGCGAAAGGCGAGGCGCCGTCGCGAAGTAGATGGCGCATATAACCGGCGGCAACGGGTGAATAAAGGATTTATGAGGTTAAGGTACAACATAGCACGAGGGGAATGCCTTGGCGCTGAATGCCGAAGAAAGACGTAGCAAGCTGCGAAAAGCCGCGGTAAGGAGCAAGCATCCATTGACCCGCGGATCTCTGAATGGGGCAACCTTCACAGGGCAACCTGTGAGCCCGTAAAACGGGCGGCAACCCGGAGAAGTGAAACATCTCAGTACCCGGAGGAAAAGAAATCGTAAGAGATACCCCAAGTAGTGGTGAGCGAAAGGGGCGAAGCCTAAACCAACTGCATGCCAAGCCTGCAGGCGTTGTGCAGCTGGGGTCGAGGGATCTGTCGCGGAGTCCTGCAGAACTCCAAAAGAGTTACAAAACTTTTTTATAACCGAATCGAGTTGGAAAATCGAGCCAAAGACGGTGAAAGCCCAGTAAGTGAAATAAAAAAGCCTCTTAGACAGACACCCAAGTAATGCGGAGCACGTGAAATTCCGTACGAATCCGGGCCGACCACGGTCCAAGGCTAAACACATTCAGCGACCGATAGTGAAACAGTACCGAGAGGGAAAGGTGAAAAGCACCCCTGACGGGGAGTGAAACAGACCTGAAACCTCGTGCTAACAAGCAGAGGGAGCTTCTTAGGAAGTGACCTCGTGCCTCTTGGAAAATGAGCCGTCGAGTTATAGTACGTGGCAAAGTTAAAAACTACAAGGTTTGAAGCTGCAGCGAAAGCGAGTCTGAACAGGGCGCAAGTCACATGCTATAGACCCGAAGCCATACGATCTATCCATGTCCAGATTGAAGACCGGGTAACACCGGTTGGAGGATCGAACCACAGCCTGTTGAAAAAGGCCTGGATGAGGTGTGGATAGGAGTGAAAAGCTAATCGAGTATGGTGATAGCTGGTTCTCCCCGAAATGCATTGAGGTGCAGCCTCAATCGGTAAGACTGCAGGGGGTAAAGCACTGAATAGGTGAGGGGGCAGCACTGCCTACCGAGCTTAATCAAACTCAGAATACCTGCAGATCTGGATTGGGAGTGAGACTGCGAGTGCGAAGATCCGTAGTCGAAAGGGAAACAGCCCAGCCCGACAGCTAAGGTCCCAAAGCCCATGCTAAGTGTTACAAGGATGTGGGGATGCCCAGACAGCCAGGAGGTTGGCTCAGAAGCAGCCATCCTTGAAAGAGTGCGTAACAGCTCACTGGTCGAGCGTCCCTGCGCCAAAAATGTGGGGGGCTAAGCATGGCGCCGAAGCTTCGGATTCAGTGGAAATATCCATTGACTGGTAGGGGAGCGTTCTATACAGGACGAAGCATGATTGTAAGATCATGTGGACAATATAGAAGTGAGAATGACGGCATGAGTAGCGAAAAGTGTGCGAAAAACACACTCACCGAAAACCCAAGGATTCCTGGGGAAGGTTCATCCACCCAGGGTTAGGCGGGACCTAAGGCGAGGCCGAAAGGCGTAGTCGATGGACAGCAGGTAGACAATCCTGCCCTTTGGCAGTTCGTTTGACAGATGGAGTGACGCAGAAAGCTATGCACGCCGGGTGATGGAAATCCCGGTACAAAGTAGTAGGCTTGAGAAAGAGGCAAATCCCTTTCTCTCCAAGGCCGAGAACTGACGTGGAAGAATCCAATTCGAGAAGGTGCAAATGCTCGGCTGCCGAGAAAAACTTCTATGGAGAACTGTCGAACCCGTACTCAAAACCGACACAGGTGGGTTGGCTTAGAAGGCTAAGGTGAACGGGATAACCATTGTTAAGGAACTCTGCAAGTTGACTCCGTAACTTCGGGAGAAGGAGTGGCTGGAGATGTGAATATTTTACATAGTAAGCATCTTTGGTTCGCAGAAACCAGGCTCAGGCGACTGTTTAACTAAAACACAGGACTCTGCTGAAGGCGCAAGCCGAAGTATAGGGTCTGACACCTGCCCGGTGCTGGAAGGTTAAAGGGAGAGGTCAGCCGCAAGGCGAAGCTTTGAACTGAAGCCCCAGTAAACGGCGGCCGTAACTATAACGGTCCTAAGGTAGCGAAATTCCTTGTCGGGTAAGTTCCGACCTGCACGAAAGGTGTAACGATCTGAGCGCTGTCTCGACAGTGGGCCCGGTGAAATTGTGGTACTGGTAAAGACGCCAGTTACCCGCAGTAGGACGGAAAGACCCCGTGGAGCTTTACTGTAACTTGATATTGGATTTCGGTATAGTATGTATAGGATAGGTGGGAGGCAGTGAAATAAGGTCGCCAGACTTTATGGAGCCGTCGTTGGAATACCACCCTTATTGTGCTGGGATTCTAACCGCAGGCACTGAATCGTGATGCGGGACATTGTCAGGCGGGCAGTTTGACTGGGGCGGTCGCCTCCCAAAGAGTAACGGAGGCGCGCGAAGGTCACCTCAAGATGAATGGAAAACATCTACAGAGCGTAAGGGTATAAGGTGGCTTAACTGTGAGATTGACAGATCGATCAGAAACGAAAGTTGGTCCTAGTGATCCGGTGGTCCTGAGTGGAAAGGCCATCGCTCATCGGATAAAAGCTACCCCGGGGATAACAGGCTGATGCCGCCCGAGAGTTCCTATCGACGGCGGCGTTTGGCACCTCGATGTCGGCTCATCGCATCCTGGGGCTGAAGCAGGTCCCAAGGGTTGGTCTGTTCGCCCATTAAAGCGGTACGTGAGCTGGGTTCAGAACGTCGTGAGACAGTTCGGTCCCTATCCACTGTGGGCGCAAGGTATTTGAGAGGAACTGTCCCTAGTACGAGAGGACCGGGATGGACGTACCGCTAGTGAACCAGTTATTCCGCCAGGAGTAAAAGCTGGGTAGCCATGTACGGATCGGATAACCGCTGAAGGCATCTAAGCGGGAAGCCGGCCTCAAGATGAGATACCTCATTCGTCAAAGAAGTAAGGTGTCCGGCAGACGACCGGTTTGATAGGTTGGAGGTGTAAGAGGGTAACGCCCTTTGAGCTGACCAATACTAATACACCGAGGCCTTAACCTCATAAATCCTTTATCCGCCTGAGAGGGCTGATATAAAAGTTTCCGGTGATAATAGATAAGTGAGAAAGAAAATCTTTGATTTTCGTCTTCGAACTTAGTTTGTTAGCTGGGAAAAATGACAAAGCAGGTAAACGTGAAAACGTTTATTCATAAAGTTTCTAGTGGTAATAGATAAGTGAGAAAGAAAATCTATGATTTTCGTCTTCGAACTTAGTCAGTTAGCTGGGAAAATGACAAAGCAGGTAAACGTGAAAACGTTTATTCATAAAGTTTCCGGTGATAATAGAGAGAGGGTCCCACCCAGTTCCATGCCGAACCTGGCAGTTAAGCCTCTCATCGCCGATGGTACTACGGAGGGTATCCGTGGGAGAGTAGGTCGTTGCCGGAATTAATTTAAGCAAGAGAGGGAAGTCAATTGAGACTTCCCTCTCTTGTTTTGTTTTGTGAGGAGCCGTTATGTGGTACGAGACGAGATGTGTTCGTCCGGTCCCATGCCGAACCCGGCAGTTAAGCGCTCCATTGCCGATGGTACTGCGGAGGGTATCCGTGGGATGGCCAGGGAGCCAAAAGGCCGGTTCTGCCTTTTGTGCGAGGTCGGCTAGTTTGTTTGTCAGAGTAGGTCGCCGCTAGAATTAATTTGAAGAACGGCCCTGAGGAAATCCTTGGGGTCGTTTTTTGTGTTATTTATTCTGTGCGTAACAAGGGAGTGGGTCCACCCCGTCCCATGCCGAACCCGGCAGTTAAGCGCTCCATTGCCGGTGGTACTACCGTTTGCCGCATTCCTCTTTACCTGTCGCTGGACAGGTCGAGGGGCGCAGCGGAGCGGTTGTTCTCTGCTGCGGCCGGTGTTTGTGTTTGGAAAGATGTGCTCGGGCTCGGTAAGTTATTTAAAAACTACCCCCGAAAAACCCGAGGGCAGCTTTTTGGAGTGGTGTAAAAAGCCCTGCGATATGGGATGCGGAATGGCATTTAAAATAAAAGAGGCACCTTTCTCATCTCCGATGGCCGTCAGGGATGTGGAAAAAATACCTCTTTTTATCTTTAATAAAAGCTAACATTTTTATTAAATCTATCTTAAAAATAAATGTTTAAACATCTATTTCCTTGATGCTGGATATAGTACCCTTATATTAAGCTGATGTCAAGCATTTATTTTATGCTTATTTTTCATATAAATATGCTTAATATGGCATATTTATTTTTATATGATTTATATTCAATCGTGTTTTTAATTTATTTATTAACAATAAAAGAATTAATGTGTAATAGTCTATGCACGTTATAAAGGGCATAAACAACGGCGTCCATAAAAGAGTGGCGGATTCCCTCTTTAGTGGACGCTTTTTGATAGTAAAGGTTTGCGGCTAAGTCCTTATGGCGGCAGGCTATAGGATAGGGGAAAGTGGCGCGCACCGGTATATCGAAAAGCGGGCGATGGAAAGCCGTCGTTCCAGGCGGGAGACCGTCGGCGAAGTCATCGCGAATGAGACGCTCTTCAGCGAATAGTCGGCGTCAGCTCTGGGAGTATATGTATTTTTTCTCGAATTCGTCGGCGGGCATCGGGCGGTCGAAGAAAAAACCCTGAACCGCGTCGCACTTAAATTTTTTCAGTATTTCAAGCTGTTCCTCCGTCTCGACTCCTTCGGCGACCACCGGATAGCCGAGCTTTGAGCAGAGCCCCACCATCGTTTCACATACGGTGTCGGCGGTCTTCTCGCCGCCGCCAAGCTGCGAGATCATGCTCCTATCAAACTTTACCTCCCTGAATTTGAGGGCGCCGAGTAGTGAAACGCAGGAGTATTCCGAGCAGAAATCGTCGAGTGAGAGGCTGAAGCCGCGTGCGGTCAGTATCTTTCCGATCGAAATGAAGGTATCTTTCTCAATGTATCCCGCCGATTCCGTTATCTCTATGAGGATATATTCATGCGGTATGCCGTACCTGTCGACGATCTCCTCGATGCTGTCCGCGATGCGGCTTTCGAGCAGGGTGGTGCGCGAGAAGTTCACCGATACCGGAACGAGAGTCCTTTTTTCGGCGATCCACTTCGCTATGAGTTTGCAGACCTCTTCCAGCACAAAGAAATCAATGTGGCGGATCAGCCCCTCTTTTTCAAGGGTGGGGATGAATTTTACCGGCGGAATCACGCCATAGTCCGGGCTGTTGTAGCGTATGAGAGCCTCCGCACCGTAAAGGCCGCTCTCCGCGACGGTGATTTTGGGCTGGACGTAGACGAGGAAACGCCCCTTGGCGATCTCGGCGTTCAGGTTATCAAGTATTTTTTTGCTGTTGTATTTGGATTTTCCCTCTATTGAGTTGTAATAGAGCTTTTTCTTCTCAATCATGTGCAGCTTGGCCTGATGGAGCATCTCGCTGAGCTGGACCTCTTTTTCGGACCAGGTGTAACCGACCGCGATGCCGCATGAGGTCTTTTCGCAGATTTCTTTCTCCGCAGCCTCGACCCTTGCGACGAAGTCGGAGAAGGGGATGTCCTCACAGATAATGATGAATTCGTCGCCCTCGAAGCGGAAGAGCATATCCCCGGAAAAGTGTCTGTCCAGATAGGTGGCCGCCACTTTTACGGTGCTGTCGCCGGCCTCGGTGCCGAAGTCACGATTCTGCTGGTCTAGGGCGTTAAGATTGCCCACCGCGACTCCGACGCGGCGCAGCCGTTCCTCCGATATAGTCATCTTATAGGTGTTATAACCGTTGCGGTTCGACAGTCCAGTAAGCGTGTCGTGATAGATCCCGTATTCCCGCTGGCAGCGCAGCCGATACTGGCCTATCTGGTTGGCGATAAGCAGAGTCAGCGTCTTGAGCATGAAGAAGTTTTTAAGGTTCAGTTTGGGATTATCCACGCCGACATAGCTCTTGACCTCGTCTCCCTCCATGTAGGGAACGACGTAAATGGTCTTGACGCCGCGGCTTTTCTGCCGCGCGTACTCCGCTGGATCGCTCTCTTTCAGCGCTTCGATGTCTTTAATTATCATGTTGGTACCCTCTGCGAAGCACCGCTGACGGAAGTTGGAGAGGTTTATGCTGCTCACGGAATTGATCTCGGAGGCGACCCCCGCGCGGCACCACTCATAGGTGTGGCGCATATCCAGCGACGGGCGCTCAAGCTCCAGCACATAGGCGCGGTCAGCGGAATAGAAATCGGCGATCGCCCGCAGGATGTCGGTGACGGATTTTTCCACGCCGTGGATATTTCCCTGGTCCGCAAGGGCGCTGACGCAGCCCAACAGTGTATTTTCCGTATGTATTTTGGTGGTGATGAGCCGTTCCATCTGCTCCTTTGTCTCGGCCTCTGTGATAGTCTGCAGTCGGAGCGTACGGCCGTTTACCTTTATAAGGCGGTCACGCAGGACGACATGTTTGCCTATGATGTTGTTGAACTGTTCCCAGACATAATATCTGTTTTCCGAGAGCAGCTCCGGCATACAAAAGGAACATGGCGTGCCGCAGCCGTGCAGCACCTCATGGCAGAGGAGCTCTCTGATATCGGCGTCCGGCGCGATGCCGAACATGCGGCGGCCGACGTTGTTCATATATATCAGATGATGGTTTTCGGTATCGCTGATGTAGACGCCATCGGTGTAATCGTCCAGCAGCCAGAAGGAACCATCTTTAAAAAGGTTAGCCGTACTGTTATTCATTACAAGAATGTCCTCCACCGCGCTATATTAAATCCTCAACGACGCGGGTCAAATATCTTCCAGGTATGTGAATTATACACTACATGCTGCAATTAAAAAAATAGTCCAAGGGGTAAACATCGAATTTATCTCTGTCGGGGGCCAAGCGGCCCGCTGGCGGGTGCGCACCAAGGCAACGGCGGTTGTTATTTAAGGAACCGGCGTGTACAATTATATAATTGTTTCGTAAAAATAAATATTTCAGAGGTGTTGCGGATGGAAAGAGTTCAGGAGACCGCCGGACGTCGGAACGTTACGGGCGGTTTTTCCGCCGGCGCGAAAAAGTCTCTGCCGGTCATCATCGGCATGGTACCGAGCGCGATGGCCTTTGGCATCCTTGCGAAGACCGCCGGACTCAGCATCTGGGAAAGCCTCTTTATGTCGGCGGTCGTTTTTGCGGGAGCCAGCCAGTTTGCCGCGCTCAATATGCTGATGATCGGTGTATCAATGGCCGATATACTCATCACCACTGCGCTTCTCAACGCGCGCCACATCATGATGGGCTCCTCCATCTCCCAGCGTATGGAGAGGGGGATAAACCCATTTGAAAAATTCGCCCTCTTTTTCTTTCTCACCGACGAGAGCTTCAGTATCGCCTCCCTGCAGGAGGCGGAGATCGTCGCGCCCGGTTTTCTCTGGGGCGTGCAGCTGCCGATATTCTTGACCTGGAACGTCCTCACCCTCTGCGGCTATATCGGAACCGCCTTTTTGCCGCGCGATTTGCAGTCGAGCATGGGCATCGCGATCTACGCGCTCTTTCTGGCGATAATCATTCCCGCGGCCCGCAAAAGCCGCGCGGCGCTTATCGTTACGCTCTCCGCGATGACGCTCTCGGCGCTCCTTAAATGGCTGCCCCTCTTTGCGCAGCTTAACCGTGGTTTGGCGATAATAATCTCCGCCGGTGCCGCCGCCGTCATCGGCGCGCTGCTCTTTCCCACCGGGAAGGAGGCGCGCGGATAATGTCGAAGATCGTCTTTCTCTCAATATTGATGATGTGCGTCACCGCGCCCTCGCGCATACTGCCGCCCTTTTTTCTCACGGGACGGCGGCTGCCGCCCTTCGTCTCCTCGGTGCTCAGCTATATCCCCTTCGCCGTCATCGGTTCGCTCGTCTTCCCCGACATCCTCTGGGCGACGGGCGATTTCAAAAGCTCCGCCGCCGCTACGGTCGTCGCATTTCTCACCGGCTGGTTCAGCGGCAACATCCTCGTGGTGCTGCCCGCCTCGATCGCCGCGGCCTTTATCGTGACGCAGCTCGGATTTTAAGGATTTAAGATAAAACGGCCGCGGCGGCGCCGGTTTGACCGAGCGCCGCCGCGGCTTCTTATGCTGTGATCTCGCCCTTACAGAGCCGCTACCAGTTCGTCTAGATGCTCCTCTTTCGTAGCCCAGCTGGTGCAGAAGCGCACCGCCGTGTGCGCCGCGTCCGTCGGCTGCCAGAGGGCGAAAGAATAGCGTTCCCCGAGCTTTTCGATGAGGCCGTTGGGCAGGATAGGAAACTGCTGGTTCGTCCGCGAGTCGACGAGGAAAGAATAGCCCTTTGCCGCGCAGGCCGCGCGGAGCTTCATCGCCAGCCGTACGGCATGCTCCGATATCCTGAAGTAGAGGCCGTCTTCGAAGAGCGTCTCAAACTGTATCCCCAGAAGCCGCCCCTTCGCGAGCATTCCGCCGCGCTGTTTCATTATGTAGCGGAAGTCCCTTTTCAGCGTATCGCTGGTGATGACGACCGCCTCGCCGAAGAGCGCGCCGACCTTCGTGCCGCCGATATAAAAGACGTCGCAGAGGGCGGCGATATCGGCGAGCGTATAGTCGCAGAGCTCGCAGGCCAGACCGTAGCCGAGGCGCGCGCCGTCCATAAAGAGCGGCAGCCCGCACTTGCGGCAGACCTTGGCGATCTCCTCAAGCTCCGCCAGCGTGTAGACCGTTCCGATCTCGCTGGGGTTTGAGATATAGACCATCGCCGGTTGGGCGAGGTGTTCATGGGTCGGGTCCTTCCAGTGGCTCTCATAGACGACTCGTATCTCGTCTGCGGTGACCTTGCCCTCCTCGCCGGCCACGGTGATGACCTTGTGTCCCGTCGCCTCGACCGCTCCCGTCTCGTGGACGTTGATATGGCCGCTCTCGGCGGCGATCACGCCCTGGTGGGGGCGCAGCGCGGCGGCGATGACCGCGAGGTTAGCCTGTGTGCCGCCGACGAGGAAATGTACGTCGGCGTCGGGCATGCGGCAGAGCTCCCTTATGTAACCGCGGGCCGCCTCGCAGTGCGGGTCCTCGCCGTAACCCGCCGTCTGTTCCATGTTTGTGGCGGCGAGCCGCTCCAATATAAGGGGGTGGGCCCCCTCGCCGTAGTCGCATTCAAAACGGATCATATGTTTTACTCCCTTGGTCAAAGCGCCCTTTGGGTGCTGATTTTTATGGCTGCTCGCACTATTATAACGGATTTTAACGCCGCGCGGCAGCCCCATGTGATCCTTGGGCAGGGACAGACATCTGAATTAACCGGCGTTGGCCGGAGGGGTGGAAGCGGATGGTGTTAGTTATTTGTCTCCCGTTCCTGCTCGCAATAGGCACGGCGCCGCTCAAAATACTGCTTCACTGTTCCGGGTTTGACGGAGAGCAGGGTCTCCCAATATTCTTCCCTTCCCTGAACTTTCCAGTGTACGTCACGCATATAACGGCCAAACTCGGTGGGTGTGCCGTTTTTCAGTATCTCGACCAAATGGCGGTGCTCCTGCCAGAACATTTTTTCCCATTTTAGCAATGGCAGCGTGGCGTGCTGTGGAAAATCATAAATCCGCTCGCGCATCTTTATAAGCTGTTCGACAAGGCTGTGGTTTGGAGACTGTTCGAGGATGGCCATGTGAAATTCCATATTCAGATTTGGGGCGAGAGGCTCGTTATCGTGGAAGCATTTTTCCGCCCTTGCAATCAACTCGATAAGCTTGGGTATGCTTCTTTCTCGTGCGTTGTAAAAGGCGAGCTCACAAGCCATACCTTCAAGCGCGGCTCCCACCTCCTGAGCGTCCATACCCTCATCTATGGAAAGCTCGCGAATAACGACACCCTTACAAGGGATGATCCTTACAAACCCCTCCGATTCAAGCTGAATCATACAGTCGCGGTATGGAGTGCGGCTGATATTGAGTTCTTCAAATATCTCCTTCTGGTTGATAGGGTCTCCGGGGCGCAGCTCTCCAGAGTTTATTTTTAATTTTATATAATCATAAAGCTTTTTTCGCAATGATTCATTATGGAAAAATGACATTATTATTCTCCCTCTTGAAACTTGACAAAATCTTTTCATAAGTATAACATACCCGCAGTTACATGTTACATGCTGCATGTAAGACATAAAATCAATAAAACAACACGTAATTTTGTTCCTTATAGTTATTCTAAAATATTTTGTTTTGCTCTGCTGATACTCTAATAAAAATAGAAGGCGGTGTAACAAATGTACGATAAGGCTGCAAAATTGTTCGAAGTGCCAGATATTGCCCTGCCGTTTATGGATATGTTCCTACGAACGGAAGAGCTCCATTTGCTTGAGATGATGGAGCCACGAAATTATTCTCCCGACGAACTTCTCACTTTGTTAAGAAATTTCACCGAAGACCCGGATAACTTCATCAAAGAGGCTTATTCACGCGGCGTT
Source organism: Cloacibacillus porcorum (assembly GCF_001701045.1). GTDB lineage: Bacteria > Synergistota > Synergistia > Synergistales > Synergistaceae > Cloacibacillus > Cloacibacillus porcorum. The sequence continues at coordinate 3,520,876 of NZ_CP016757.1, read as the reverse complement.
TTCAATAAAGCTGAGGATGAAGGGAAAGTATTTTTCCGTCCAGCCAATTTCTACACGAGGTTGGCATTTTTTACGCAGTACGAACCTGAGGTTTGGGCGAAGATACCCGCGCCCGAACGCAAGAAAATCGACGAATGGTATGTGGCACAGTATATGGAAAAGGCGAAGCCCCGCCTCGAAACCGCGCTGAAAGGGGAGGGGCTTATTGAAAACGCCTTCTTCTTTACCCTTGATGAGACACTTGCTCTGATAGATTCCATTAAATGCGAACCCTACATGGTCCCATGCAATTGCAAAAGCGTGGCGCTAAACTGTGAAAAGCCACGTAATGTCTGCGTCCTCTTTAAGAGAGGGCTCAATTCCGAATGGGACCGCGGGCACGGAAGGCCGCTGACAAAAGAAGAGGCAAAAGAGATCATCCGCCTAGCCGATAAAAGCGGCCTCATGCATACCTCTGAAGAAAATGCTGCGATATGCAACTGCTGCGGGGATTGCTGCTATCCGATCCGCGCTTCGAAGAGGATCGGCACACAGGGTATTTGGCCAAAACAAAGATACCGCATAATATGGGACGAGAAAAAATGTGTCGGATGCGGTAAGTGCGCAAAAGTCTGCAACTTCGGCGCTTTCAAAAATGAAGGGCGCAAAATCACGTTTGATGAAAAGGATTGTTGGGGCTGTACCATCTGTTCAAGTAACTGTCCGGTTGGCGCTATCACAATAGTAAAAATATAGAAGAGACGGCATTTTTCGCTTAGTCAGGAATTTTCTTGAGATAAAAGCGCCCACAGGACGCTCAAAAGAAGGGGTGTTGGATTCATGTTAACCGGTATTGATAATATCATTATAGTAATTGCTGCAATTGCAGTGCTCTCAGTAGGCTATTATTTCTCCAAATCAGTCTCCGACATGGAGAGCTATTATCTCGCGAACAGAAGTCTTCCATGGTCGCTCGTAGTTGGTTCGCTTATTGCCTCATGGTACGGTGGCAACGGTGTCGTTGGTGCCATCGGCTATGCTTCGGTCTTTGGGCTGGCCTCCTGGTTTGTCTGGTCTATCGGAGCACACGTGGTGCGCCTGCCGCTTGCAATGTGGGTAGGGCCGCGTGTCCATATGCGTTCCGATGTGACTGTTCCAGATGCCATTGCCAACTCTTATGGCAGAGTAGCGGCTATCGTTGCCTCGATATTCCTCTTCATGTACTGTTCAAAGCTGGGAGAAATAACGGCGACAGGTTTTATCGGCGAGGCGGCCTGGGGCGTCAATAAAATGTATGTTTGCATATTTGTAGTCGTATTTACTATCATTCTCACCTGTCTCGGTGGCCTGATGGGGGTCGCTGTGACTGATATGATCTTCTTTTTCTTCATGATAGTGAGCGTCTGCATGGTCTTTCCGCAGATATATGACAGCGTTGGCGGCATGGCCGGGATACGCGCGGCGACGGCGTCGACACCAGGGTTCACTCACCCTGTGGGAGGCATGCGTTTCTCGAAGGCGCTGATGCTGGTGCTGCTCTGTGTCAATGTATATGCCGACCCCTGCTTCTACCAGCGTTTCTCGGCCAGTAATTCGGCAAAGACCGCGCGTCGGGCGATGCTTGCCAACTTTTGTATCTGTATTATATTCGATGCCGTTACAATCATAGCGGGAATGGCTGTACGCGTGAAATTTCCCGGAATGCAGCCGGAAGGCGCGTATGTTCATATGGTACTTTCGGAGCTTCCCGTCGGAATGCGCTCCCTCTTTGTCATCGGCCTCTTCGGGGCGATAATTTCCACGATCGACAGCTATTACCTCGTTGGCGGAGCGACGCTCGCGAAGGATATTTACGCCAGGATCTTCGCAAAGGAGGAGCTCAGCGATAAAAAACTTGTGAACTTAAGCCGCGTCGGCGCCTGCCTGCTGGGATTTATGGGGATTTCGCTCTTCTTCCGCTTCCGGCTCGCATACGACGCTGTCGTCTTTCTAACCAGCCTTTGGATGTCGACCGGCTTCGTTCCTTTGCTGATGGTGCTGATGTATAACGGGAAAAAGACGCAGGCGGCGGGGCTGCTTTCGATGGCGGCTGGATGCCTTGCCTTCGCGTATCTCTCGTTCAATCCAATAATGATATCGGAGAGTTTTGGCAAACTTGAACCAATATTGGTGTCGCTTCCGCTCTCATTCATCTTCTGGGTAATAGGCAGCAAAATTGGCAAAGATACAGAAATCAATAAAAAAGCAATAAAATGTTGATAGGAGGTACATATCATGGCGAATAACGAAGTAAAAAATGAAATAAACGATGAACTCAGGATATCATGGTTTGGCATGGACGGAATGCTCTGTCTTCTGTACATTATTGAAGTGGTGACCATTGGCTGGTCGATAGTCCATAACGTGGATTTTGTGCTTGGCAGGTTGGTACCTTACGGCACGATATTACTTGCATCGCTGGTATTTCTGAAGTATATATATCAGGTATTCTCATTTTCGCGTGGTATGCACAAGTAGGATCGGGCTGGGACGATGGCGGTCATTACCTCTTTTCCTATAAAGCTGAGCACGGAAGAGGCGAAGCGCGAGGCGCGCAAAAGCAACGGCCTCCTTGCGCGCCTTATAAATGGCGGGGGCTGTAAAGAGCAAGAAATCACTATGAGGACGATCTACATCGAAAACAGGCTCATTACCTTTGAGATAACTACAAAGCCTCCGTTTTTCGAGAAACTCTTTAAGAAAGAGGCAAAACCGCGTAAGAGTAGAATAATGATGATAGCTAACGGCTCGACTTGCGGTGTCTCTTACTATGACGGCAGAGGCGTCGAGACCACGGTGGCGGAGGTGTCGGAAGAGGCTTTGCAGCATTCTGATTTTTCGGACGAAGAATTGGTAACGCGCGGCAACGCCCTCGCACGCAGAATACTGCGCCGGCGAGTCGGGGGAAATTTCTCTCTTGAGCCCACGGAGATAAAAAGCGTCTACCGCCCCTATCACGTGGCCTTCTTTGGAAAACCGGAAGAGGGTAAAAAAATCTACTATGTCCCTGTGCCAGCAGATGGATGTACGGTAAAAAGAACATTTTGAGCCAACTAAAACAAAAAACATCTTACGGAGGCGTTTAGTCGATGAATAAGGAAGCATACGATATCAAAGAGGTCGTTCTCGATAAAGAAATAAGGCTTGAAGATCTCATCGCTGTGGCAAGATTCGGCGCGAAGATCTCCTTCAGTGAAAATTACCGGGAGCGTGTCGACAGATGCCGCGCTCTTGTGGACCGTTTCGTCCGTGAGAAGCGGCGCATGTATGGCATCACGACGGGGCTGGGGGAGAACGTGAAGCGGGCGATCCCCGAAGATTCGGCGATCCGCTATCAGAAAAATACGATGCTGACCCACTGTACCTCCGTCGGTGAACCGATGGAGGAGGAGACCGTGCGCGCGATGCTCTTCATGATGCTCGCCAACGTGGGCAGCGGCGTCTCCGGCGCGCGGTTCGAGGCATTGGAGCTGATCGCGGAGCTGCTCAACAGGAGAGTCACCCCGTGGGTGCCGCTGCACGGCTCCGTCGGTTACCTTGACGCGGAGGCGCACGCGGCGCTCGTCTTTACCGGCGAGGGGCGGGCCTACTACCGCGGCGAGCTGCTCGACGGCGGCGAGGCGCTGCGGCGTGCCGGGATAACCCCCTTCACGCCGAGCTACAAAGAGGGACTCTGCTTTGTCAACGGTGGTACTTCAGCTACCGCCATGGGGGCCATCGCGGCCTATGACGCGAGAAACCTCGTGGCGTGCGCCGACGTCATCGCCTCGTGCACGCTTGAGGCCTTGTCCGCGAACCTCAAAGCCTTCGACGAACGGGTGATGGCGGTGAAGCCCCACAAGGAGCAGGCCGCCACGGCGGAGCATGTGAGAAAAATATTGGCGGACAGCGCCTTTTTGAAAGAGGCCGGCGGTAAAAACCTCCAGGACGCGCTCTCACTGCGCTGCGTGCCTCAGGCGCACGGAGCGGCGAGAAAGACCGTAGACGACGCCGTCGCAGCGATTGAGATTGAGATTAACTCCTGCGACGACAACCCCATCATCCATCCGAGCGGCGAGGCGCTGAGCGCCTGTAACTGTGATGCCGGTTTCGTAGGCATCGAAAGCGACTCCATCTGCATCGCGATGGGCTACCTTGCGAAAATCTCCGAACGGCGCACCGACCGCATGGTCAACGAGCATGTGAGCGGCCTGCCGCCGTTCCTCGTGGCAAACCCCGGAGAGAACAGCGGCTATATGATCGTACAATATTCCTCCGCGGGGCTGCTGGGTGAGATCCGCCTGCTTTCACATCCGGCCTCCGTAGACTCCGTCCCCACCTGCGCCTTCCAGGAGGACTACGTGAGCATGGGATACAACGCCGCGATGAAGGCCTGCAAAGTCGTGAGGCTCGCGGAATACGTCCTCGGCAATGAGCTGCTCACCGCCGTACAGGCCGCCGACCTGCGCGCGCAAAAGGAGCTGCCGCTCTCCGAGGCGACCGCCGCCGTCGGCGCGGCGGTACGCGAGAGGGCGCCCTTCATGGAAAACGATCACTATATATCGCCCGATATGGAGTGGGCGCGCGAACTGGTGCACTCCGGCAGGGTACGTGAGATCGCTGAGAGCCGCATCGGAAAGATGTATTAAGAAAAAATGGAGCCGGCTTTTAAGGGCAAACGGGTACTTGTGACGGCGGGCGCCGATGGTATCGGCAGAGTGATCGCCGAGAGTTTTTACCGGGGCTGGGCCTCCGTCCATATCTGCGCCCGCACCGCGGAGAAGCTTGAACGGTGTGCCGAAGAACTGCCGGGGCTCACATATACGCGGGCGGACGTCTCCCGCTTTGAAGATGTTAAGCGGCTCTTCGCGGATATAGAAGAGCGGCTTGGTGGCCTTGACTTCCTCATAAACAACGCGGGCATCGCGGGGCCGACGGCGCGCGTTGACGAAGTCGAGCCGGAAGAGTGGCGGCGCACGATGTGTACAAATATCGACAGCCAGTTCTTCTGCGCGAAACTCGCCGCGCCCATGATGATAAAGGCGGGAGGCGGCGGAATCGTCAACATGGGCTCCACCGCTAGCCTCTTCGCCTATCCGCACCGCTCGCCCTACGCGGCCTCCAAATGGGCCGTCATCGGCTTCACCAAGACACTCGCCCTCGAACTCGGAGAATTCGGCATCAGGGCCAACGCCGTCTGCCCCGGCTGTGTCGAGGGTGAGCGGATAGAGGGCGTCATCAGGCGCGAGGCGGCGGCGCTGGGGATTTCGCCGGAGGCGGTACGCTCCGGGTACACCTCCCAGACCGCGCTGCGGACCTTCGTGGGGGCGCAGGACATCGCGGATATGTGCCTCTACCTCTGCTCGCCTTCGGGAGCGAAAATATCGGGACAGGTGATGACCATAGACGGCTTTACCGAGAACTGCCACATCTAGGAAATCGGCGTTTATACGCACGACTAACTTCATAACCGAGGGTTTGGCAATGCTGCGGCAGGCGTACCCGCATGCTGCGGCAATATGGATAATTTGAGAATGTCCCCGCCATAGGGCGGGGACATTGCCTTGCAATCACCGCACATTAGTGCGCCTCCGCTTGCCAAACCCTCGGTTATTTCGTTATTCGCACGTCTGATGAACAAACTAAGCGAATCACACAAAACGCAAAAACTTGCGTTTTGGTTCTCTGCTTATAAACGCCGATTTCCTTCGGGTAGGGAAAAAGATAAACGGTCTAGCTTTTGTCTTTGTAGCCTCCCTCTCTGAGGCGGCCAGGGAGCCGAAATCTTTGATTTCGTGCGATTCGGCTGGTAGTTACATCAGAGGTGTCGGCCGCCTGTTTTTGGCGGCTGACGGAAGGAGTGTTGCTCTGTATGGCGCGGAAACCGCGCCATACAGAGCCCGCGGCAAAAGCCGCGGCAGAACCTAAGGTCAACTCTCCCTCAGGCTCGGCGAAAAACATCGCCGAGCCAGCTCTGATGTAACTACCAGCCGAATCGCACAAATCAGAAGAACTCTGATTTGGCTCCCTGGCCGCCTCACAGAGGGCGCCGAAAATCTTTGATAAACCGCAATTTACCGATTTCCCCTCCTCCTTATCACACAACCAAGCAACCAGCACCCCCCAACCCCCCGGCCTCTGCGCGGCGTTGTCGCCTTCCTCGTCTCCTCCCACTGTTAAAGTTGTCACACCTTGACTTTACAAAACCCAATAAGGAGGACTGCGACAATGCAGAAAGAGAACCAGAACGTTCACTTGTCTCCCCTACCCGTACCACGACCGGAGCCCGTTTCCGTTCCTGATACTGTCCGTGCCTACAAGCCGCTTGTAAAGGCCGTCGCGAAACGCTACCAGGGACGCGGCGCGGAATACGACGACCTCGTGCAGGAGGGCTGCCTCGCGCTGCTCATCCTCGTCCCCAAATGCCCCGACCCCCAGTGGCTCGCGCTTTTCCTCAAAAACCATCTGCCCGGATACATACGGGACGCCGCGGCGCGCCTCCGCCGCGCGCACGCCGTCGGCAAAGAGCTGCCGCTCGAAGAGCTGGAAGAGATACTTGGCGCGGAAGAACAAAACTACCGTGAAATCGAACTGCGCGAGACGCTCATGCGCGCCCTTTCCCCCGATGAGTTCGACATCACGCTGGCGCTCCTCGAGGGCTGCAGCCAGCGGGAGATCGCGCGCACCCTGGGCGTCAGCCAGCAGGCCGTCGCGGCGCGCCTCAAAACGATCCGTAAAAAGATAAAAAAGGCCATGAACGAATAAAATTGCCTGGATTAAGTAAATTATGCTATACTGCACTAAGTAAAACTACCTACCAATAAGGTAAAAATAATAATGAAGTGCACTAGTCAACAAAACCTGGACTGCACTAGTCAACAAAACCTGGACAGTTGACTTGCTTAACTCTGTATAGTAGGGGGGTATCTCGTTACGTCCTACTCCTAAAACTGCCGTTTCCGCTATACGCCTCCTTATACTGTTTCGGCGTCATGTATCCCAAAGCATAGGCCGGACGCTCTTCATTGAAGAATTTTATGTATTCCTCTATCTCCCGCTCTATGTTTTCTTTGCCTGTTACATGAAAGTCTGTAAACAGCTCCGCTTTCAGCCAGCCGTTTATCGCTTCCATCGCCGCATTGTCCGTAGGAGTTCCGCTTCTGGACATGGAGTGGGCTATATGGTTCAGTTCCAAGATGTCGTTGTATTTCTTGGAGGCGTATACCGCGCCCTGGTCTGTGTGCAGTATCGTCTGCCATTCCGTTTTTTTATCTTTATTCATTATCAGTCCTTCCAGCCCGTCTATGTATGTCATTCTGTCTCCGCGCCTTGAAGACAACGCATGGCTTACTATTTCGTTGTTCCATAGGTCCATATACAGTGTCAGCTCATAGTACGTACCTTTGAAGCAGAATGCCGTCATATCGCTCGCTATGTACTGCATCGGTGAGTATACCGGCAGGCCTGCAAGAAGCAGGTTGGGGAATAATCTGTACGGATTGCCTGGTTTTTTATAACGGTAGTGTTTTGCCTTGCTCTTTATACCGGCAGCCCTGCAACATTTATAGGCGTACGGATCTGAATGGACTATTCCGGTGTCAAGGCGTATCTTCGCGTTAAGCCATCTGTATCCGTGCGACGGATATCTTTTATGATATTCCATAAAGAGCATTACGCTTCTAGCAAAATCCCTCGCTCTTTTGGACGGTTCAAACAGGCTGCGTTTCCAGTTATAGAAGCTGCTTCTGGGAATCCCCGTCACACGGCACAGGATGACTACAGGAAAATACTCGGATAGTTCCAGAATTACTTGGTATTCGAGCTGTCTAAAAGGATATATTCCTTTACCGGACCATCTCCTTTCACCTCGTAGCCTTTTTTTAATCTTGCTTCCGCTACTTTCGCTTTAATCAACTCAACAATGAGTTCTTTTTTTGTCATGGACTCATAATCTGATAGGTCAGGCTGTCTTTCGGAAGGCTTGTAAACATAACTGTCCGAACCGTTTCCGGAAGACTTGGGCGGCAGACTGTTGGAATCACGATACATCCGCATATAGTCCCTAGCCGTGTCGTCGCTGATGCCGTAGGCTTCGGCAGCCTCGTAACGTGTCATTATCCCCTCATAAACTTTTCGTCCGATTTCAAGACGCTCTTCTTTCGTGTATCGCATTACAGGCCTCCTGTGCATATAAACATGGCTCTTGTGCCACAAGATATTATTGTCATGTATAAAAGACAATTATATCTTGTCTCACTTTTACCCCCTATATGTACAGGATTAGTTTAGCAGTGCAATATCACCGACTCCTGCACAGTCACCGCCGTGACACCCCCCTCAGAGGGGCTCAACCTCAATATCCCAAAGGCGGAGCTGATCGAAAAAGATACGATGGAGATATCGGCATTCCTCTATCCCGTGGATACCTCCGAGACCATCAGAGAAATAGAGTGGCGCGTCAGCGACGAAAAGATACTTAAAGCGTCCGCCCTAGCGGGAGAGCCGGCAAAGGCAAAGATAACCGCGCTGGCCGCCGGCAGAGCGTTTGTGACGGCAAAAGTCACAACCTCGGCTGGCACTCTCTACGAAAAACAATCCGAGATAACCGTGACGGTAAAACCAGCCCCGGGACCGACGCCCTCAGGCGGTTCGGGCGGCGGCTGCAACGCGGGTCTGGGTATAGGCATACTCGCCCTTCTGGCGCTAGTTCCCTGTACAGTAAGAAAAAACAAAAACGTGAAATAAAGAGCAGCGTGCGGAACGGAGAATAAAAGACTCCGTTCCGCCTGTTTTTATATCTGGAGATGATTCTATGGCTGTAAGACGTCAGGGATTCTACGCGCCGCTGCTTATCGCGATACTCTTTTCAATCTGTCTCTTCCTCATCTTTTGCCTGTTGACTCACGAGGTGCGATATGGATAGAGAGTTCCGTAAAATGCTTAGATGCAGAAAGAGATAAAACCTTTCTCGAAAAATAGCCTGCCGGCGGTGACGGGCTGTACCCTCAACCACAGAACAGAAGTGAGACGAATTGCGCTTAAAAGACGCGAAACGATTCTTCCGCGACCTGATGGAAGATACAACTACACGCGGTAAATGTATAGAAATCACCATGCTGCCCAAAAGAGAACGTGGTATGGCACTCCGCGCGCTCGGATACTCATTCACCCCTAAGGAACTGGACGACGTGCTTTGCCGCGAATTTTACCTCATGACGGAAGGGGAGCGCCGTCTGTTCGGCCCCGGCGACCTGCGCGATATCGTGATGGGTATGTGGGGCAATTGCATGTGACGGCGGCTCTTGGCCACCGTCTTTGTCGTCGGTCTCCGGTCCTATTTACTAAATCAGCTGCGCGTCTAAACCCCGATCCATCTTTGGTTAGAGAAAAGAGATAAATAGCGATTTAGCTTTGATAGGGTAAAAAATAAATAGCTGTTTAACCTTTCTTTTGACTTTGCCCTTACAGCCTCCCTCTCCGAGGCGGCCAGAGAGCCGAAATCTTTGATTTCGTGCGATTCGGCTGGTAGTTACATCAGAGCTGGCTCGGCGATGTTTTTTCGCCGAGACTGAGGGAGAGTTGACCTTAGGTTCTCCCGCGGCTTTTGCCTCGGGCTCTGTTTGGCGCGGTTTCCGCGCCAAACAGAGCAACACTCCTTCCGTCAGCCGCCAAAAGCAGGCGGCCGACACCTCCCTCAGAGAGGGAGGCTAAAATGGCAAGTCAAAAGCTAAACCGTTACTTACCTTCGATAAGGGAAATGATAAATCGCTATTTATCTTTTACCCTGCCGCAGATAAATCATCATTACAATATATTCCTGCGGTCTCGCGGGATTCTTTTTGCTATAATAGATAGACGGATAGACATACTTTTGGTCGAAAGAAGGATCACGCATGATAGATTACGAGGAACTCGCCGAGATGCTCAAGGCCCTTTCCGACCCCAACAGGCTGATGATCGTGGAGATGCTCTCCGGCGGAGAACTCTGCGCCTGCAAGCTGCTGGAGCGTTTCAGAATAACGCAGCCCACCCTCTCGCACCATATGAAGACCCTCCGTCAGGCCGGACTTGTCAAGGGACACAAAGAGGGGAAGTGGATGCACTACACGCTTGACGGCGAGCGCTTCGCGATGCTGACCGACGCGATCGGCGAGCTCACGGGAAAAGAAAAATGATGTGCATATGCTCATTGACAAAGTGGGCATATGCACATTAAGATATATCCAGACTTTTGAAGGGAGAAACGCCATGGCCAAAAGCACAAAATGCCGCCGCGTATGCGGCCGCCCCGCGGCTCTGCGCTTTATGCCGGACGCCCGCGCGGCGGAGATTCTCGACCTTTCGCTTGAAGAGCTTGAGAGCCTTCGCCTCTGCGACCTCGAGGGGCTAGACCAGGAGACGGCGGCCCGCCGTATGGAGGTATCGCGCGGCACTTTGCAGCGCATCATCTATTCCGCGCACGCCAAGGTGGCCGAGGCTCTCTGCACGGGCAAGGGTATCTTTATCAACGGCGGCAACTACGAGATCGCCGGCGAATGGTGCGGCGGAATGGCCAGATGCAGGCGCTGCCCCTTTATCATCGAGAGCGATAGGGCTTTCAGGGAAAGGATGGAGAGGATCATGAGAAACGGAATAATTGCGGTAACGGCTGAGGAAAACGGTGAAATATTTCAGCACTTCGGACATACGCGCTGGTTTGCGCTCTATGAGATAAAGGAGGGCGCGGTGGCTTCGCACCGGCTGATCGACGCGGAGGGCAGCGGTCACTCGGCGCTCGGCGGTTTCCTGAAGGAGAACGGCGTGGACCTTCTCATCTGCGGCGGTATCGGCGGCGGGGCGAAGAACGTTCTCGCGGCGGCGGGCATTGAGCTGGTCTCCGGCGTCAGCGGTTCCATCGACGAGGCGGTGAAGGCCTTTCTCGCGGGAAGGCTGAAGGACGACCCGGCGGCGGAGTGCGACCACCATCACCACGGCGAGATCGAAGGCAGCTGTCACGGCTGCGGCCACGGAGAGGCGCACGGCTGTCATTAAGTTTCAATAACGCATATAAATTATTAAAAGAGCGGCGGCCCGTGCGGAAATCACACGGCCGCCGTTCTTTTTTCTAAATGTGGGACTAATACCTCAGTATCTTGACTGGAAGACCCTTACCGTCGAGGAGCCCTTGCCGTCCTTTGTCTTCAGCGTGATGGTCGCCTCGCGGTTGACTCCCGTCGTGTTTTGAGAGACGTCCACATAAATGCCCTGGTCAGCGTCCTCTTTTGTACCTGCTGCCCGGCTCAGCGTGCACCAGGATTCGCTGCTCTCAGCCGTCCAGTCGCGGAAGGTTCCCAGTTCGAGCTTTTTATAACCCGCCGCCTGCGAGAAGTCCAGATTATTGGCGGCGATTAGCGGAGGCATGATATCTTCGAGGGAGACGTAGAACTCCCGTTCCTGCGCCGCATTGTTATGGTGCTCCTCTCCGGCGACTTTGATCCACCAGGCATAGCCGGCGCTGTAGGAATAGCCGGTCATCCACCTAAATTTGAACTTGAAGCCCTTGATCTTGTCCCTCTCATTGGGGCCGACCGTCCAAGCCCACTGGTTCACCGGCTGAAATAGGCTCCGCGAGGCGAGCGGCGCGTCGTAGAAGTCGTTGCAGGCGGCGAAGTAGGGGCCTCCCTTTAGCAGCGGGCGCGAGAATGTGTATTTCCATTTCGCGTTCTGCTGGGTGATGTTGTTTGACGAGCCCTTCGATTCGTTTTGTACCTGGCAGTCGGGGACGGTCTGGCTTTCGCTGGTGGAATAACTTACGCCGGCGCTGATGCCGCCGGTGCCGGAGAGCCCTGAAAATCCTACGCTGCCGCCAAGTGAGAAGGAGATGCCGCTGGAGAAGCCGCTCGAGCCGACGGTGGTGTCCGGCTTTGATTCTTTGAGCACGACGCTGTTGTTTACCGCATTGTCTTTGTTGACCATCCAGTTGTCAAAGCCGTATTCGACCATGTAATTCTGTATGACTGCCGTCGTCGTCCGGTGGTGATCTTTATTGCTGTAGTTTGCCGAAGGGTTCAGCTGTCCCTTCTGTTTGATGAAGAACCAGTCGGAATCCTGTTTATCCGCCTCGTTATATGTGTGGCAGGCGTAAACGTCCACCGTTATCTCGAATGTGTTGTTCCATTGTGAGGCGTTATAGGTCTTTTCGTACATGCGGGATACTTGCGTGAGGTCGTTCGTCCCGGAGGCCGCGCTGTTGAGGGCCCTCTGCACCGAGGCCTTGCCGTCGGCGGCCTCTTTGGCCTGCCGCGCGCTCCCGTTCATCCAGTTTACAATGTCTTTGGCCATCGAGAGTTCGTTTGCGGTCGGCTTGCTGTCGAGGGAGGGGTGGTCGAATGATACGGTTTCGTCTCCCGACGTTACAACCGGCTGCCACGGCGGGGTTTTGTCCTGCGATACGAGCAGGTCGCCGGATACGATCTCGTTCGGGAATTCGTTCAGCAGCTCAGGTAAAGACTCGTCGTCGTTGAGCATTACATATGAGAAGATATCCCCGCTTAAGATCTTCACGCCGTAATATTCTACATAGCTGTTGCCGGAGGGCATGACAAAGTCCCCCTTAAGGCCCAGCGTATCAAGGAAGTCGTTTATCTCCCTTTCGTCCGCGTGTTCCAGCCCGACACTCATTCCCGCATCCAGGAATTTGCGTACGACGGCCGCCGTGTTTTCGTCGGTGCTGAAACCATCTTCACGCGAGATGATCAGCGGCGCGTCGGCGCTGAGGCCGTCATAACTTTCGACGTCGCATATCTCGTTCAGCTCGTCGGCCAAGTCCCCGTGCATACCGCCCATGACGTACAGCTTCTCGCCACCGCCGCTGCCGCCGCAGCCGCCCGCCGCCACGGCGCAGAGGGTGATAAGTATAAATATAACGATGTAGACGTGGTTTCTGCATTCTTTCCGCATATCTGCGTTCCTCCTCTTATAATACAAATGATGCTTTTTTAATTATATATGATGTCTTTTGGAGGCAGGTTACGGTTTAGAAAAATTCGCGTTCATCCGGCAGCGGTATAGAGACGGTTTCTGTTCTCCGCGCCGCCGTCCGCGCGGCTATAGTTTTGCCTGTTATCTCTATTTTTGTCCTTTGTCTATGATAAATTATCTGTTCCTGTTAAGGATGCGGCGGAGGAGCAGACGATTCTGTTTCTGCCGCCCTCTTTCGCCCTGTATAGGGCCTCGTCGGCGCGCAGGATGATCTCTTTCATCGTCATTTGTTCGTGCGGCTCTTTATGGTGGAGGCCGATGCTGACGGTGATGTGTTTTTCTTCCCCCGCCGACGGCGCGCAGCGCAGCGATTCGACGTCCCGGCGGATCTTCTCCGCCGTCTGGTTTGCCGCCAGAGCCTCTTCGCCGTAGAGGAAGGCGATGAATTCTTCGCCACCGTAGCGCACGAGATCCGCGCCGCGTCCGCGTAGCTCGCCGCGAAGGTATTCGGAGATATCTATCAGCAATCTGTCTCCCGCGAGGTGTCCGTTGCGGTCATTGTAGAGTTTGAAGTGGTCGATATCAATCATCAGGCAGGCCGTCCGCTCTTTTCCCGGAAAACGCTCGGCGATGACCTTGCGCAGGTAGCGGCGGTTGTGGAGCTGTGTCAGCGAGTCGGTCATCACCTCTTGGCTGAGGGTCTGGTTGGCCCGCTGCAGCTCTTTATATTGTCTCTCGATAACTATTTCGTCGCGTTTTATCCGCAGCTGGCTCTTGTAGAAATAGTTCGCGAGTGCAAAGGCGATGATGGCGACGAAGAGGCTGTTGGTGAAGTTGTTGAAGGTCTGGTTCAGCCCGTTCGGCCAGGGGAAGTATGGCAGCAGCGCGTTCAGCAGGATAAAGTTTCCGCCGTAGAGCAGGAGGCTCTTCCAGGGCTCCATCAGGGAGATGGCGGCGCTGATGATGGCGACGTAGGTGTAGACGGAGAGGCCGTTGCCGCCGAGCTGGTCGTTCAGGGTGAGCGCGGTGCTCCAGAGGCAGAGCAGCGCGATGTAGATATGCTCCGTTATGAAATAGCGCCGGTAATTTTTCGGGTCCGTATGAAGCAGGCGGTCTTGTATGAGGGTCACGGCACAGGTAACGGCGATGAGCAGCAGATAGAGGATGAAGTATGCCGTCCGCCGCGGTTTGAGAAAGGGTCCGCCATCCTTGGAGGAGATGAGAAAGAGCATGAAGACCTCAAAGGCGATGATCAGCAGGTGGAGGACAAGGTGCTGCCGTCTCACGCTTTCATAGAGGCGGAGAAATATTTCCTCTTTATCCCCGTCGTCCTGCTGAAAACCCAGAAAATGTTTCAGACGTGAAATCATTTTTCGGCCATTCCTCCCGTATATGCTCCCGCATGGCGGCCAGCCGGAGGATGCATGGGCTGACGCGTATAACTATCTCTCATTATATAGTAAAAATGGAACGGGATATAGTGGCTGAGGAGCGTTGTCAGGGCAAACGCATCAAGAAAAATCAGAAAGAAGATAAATGGCGGTTTAGCTTCGATATGGTAAATGATAAATAACGGTTTTCCTCTGTTTTGTCATTCCGGGCCTGTCCCGGAATTCAGCGGCACAAAAATCCCTGGACATCGGCTCGGGGGCCGGTGTGACAAAGCAAAGGTAAACGGCGCAGACCTAAGGTCAGCCCTCCCTCAGTATTGGCGAAAGTACCGCCGCGGCTTCGGCGTTTTAAGCCTTTTTTGATACCCAGCGGTCATAGAGCATGGCCTTTTCCAGCGCTACGCCGCACTCGTCGAGCATCGCGCGGATCAGGTTTTTTTCAAGGGCGGAGAGCGGCGGCAGCGACCGCGCGGCGACGGCGGCGACGGCGAGAACGCTGCCGCCTCCGTCGCCGCGGACGGCCATATAGAGGCATTTCGCGCCCGGCAGCGTGTCGGTGGTCGCGCCGGCGCGGTGGTTGTTTGTGCGCACCCACTCGGCGACGCCCATCTCTTCCTCACTTTGATAAATTTTCTCCGTATCGGGCAGCTCCGCCGGGGATATCAGCGCAAGGGTTCCCTGCGGCGTCTCCCCGTAGATGAATACCGGCCTGTCGAGCAGCTTGCGCAGCTGTCTCTCCGTGACCTCCGCCGTGGCCGCGAAGCCCTCGGATTTGTTGAGCAGCTGGCTCGTCTCCAGCAGGACCTCCGTCATATAGGCGTTGCCGGAGGCGAGCTCCGCCTGTCTTTTGATGCGGCTGGTGAGGGAGCTGGTGAGCAGGCTCGCGCAGAGCATGACGGCGAGGATGGCGGGATAAGCGGGGTCATACATCGTGAAGGAGTAGAGCGGTTCGATAAAGAGGAAGTTGAAGGCCGCGACGCTCGCAAAGGAGAGCGCGACGCCGTAGATATGCCCGTGCGTCCAGATGGAGGTAAAGAGCACTGCGAGCATATAAAAGGAGATCGTGTTGATGTTCTGGAAGCCCGCGCGGAAGAAGGCGAGGGAGAGCAGCGTCGCCGCGGCGAAGATCAGCGCCGCGCGCGCTGTGTCACGCCAGGAGAGATTGACGCCGACCGCGCCGTAACGTTTTTTCGCGCGGTACGGCGGCTGCCGGTCGGGGATTATGTAGACGTCAAGCTCGGGGGCGGTCTCCGTGAGGCGGTCGATGAGGCTCTTTTTCCTTCCGAAGAGGCCGTTTTTATGGTTGGTGCGTCCCAGCACCACCTTTGTCGCGCCGCTCTGCTTGGCGTACTGCGCGATCTGTTCTGAGATATCGTCGCCGTAGGCGGTTACGATCTGCGCGCCCAGGTCCTCCGCGAGCTTTATGTTCATCTGCAGGCAGCGGCCGTTATCCCCTCCGCCGTGCCTGCCGCCGCCGGTCTCCACGTAGAGCGCCGTGAAGCGGCTGTGAAAGGCCTCCGCGAGGCGCGCCGCCGTGCGGATGACCTTGGCGTTGGAGGGCGCGGCGGAGATGCAGGTGATCACATGTTCGCCGGCGTTGACGGCGCCTCCCTCGGCCAGCGCCGCGCGGTTCTGTTTGTCGGCGGTGCGGCGCAGCGCGATTTCGCGCAGGGCGCCGAGGTTTTTCTTGGTGAAGAAGCTGCCGAGCGCCTTTTTCGCCCGTTCGTTTTTATAGACTTTGCCGGATTCTATGCGCTCTATGAGGTCGTCCGGTTCGATGTCGATGACTTCGATCAGCTCTGCCCGGTCGAATACGTCGTCGGGCACGCGTTCGGCGACGGTCACCCCTGTGATCGAGGCGACGATGTCGTTGAGGCTCTCGATGTGCTGCACGTTGACGGTGGTATAGACGTCGATCCCGTAACGCAGCAGCTCTTTGATGTCCTGATAGCGCTTTACATGGCGCGAACCGGCGGCGTTCGTGTGGGCCAGCTCGTCGACCAGTATCAGCTGGGGGCGGCGGGCAAGCGCTCCGTCGAGGTCAAATTCGCTGAGCTTCATGCCCTTGTACTCGACGCTCCGTGTCGGCAGCACCTCAAGGTCCGCAAGCAGCTTCATTGTTTCGGGGCGCGTGTGCGGCTCCACGTAGCCGACTACCACGTCCACGCCCTGTTTTTTCGCGCGGTGCGCCGCCTCGAGCATCGCGTAGGTTTTGCCGACGCCGGCGGCGTAGCCGAAGAATATTTTCAGCGTCCCCTCGCCCTTGTCCGGCTGGCTTTTCAGCTGCGAGAGCAGCTCTTCTGGGGTGGGGCGTCTCATCTCTTTCATCTCATCTTCCCCTTTTTAACTGGCGCAGCCCGCCGCCATTAGGATGGCGGCGGGAACTTTCTCGCCGTTAGTTCTTTAGGATTCCATCCAGCTCAAGGTTGACCTTCAGGACGTGGACGCGCGGTTCGCCCATGATCCCCAGAAAGCGTCCCTCGGTGTGCTTCTTGATGATCTCCGTCACCCTCTCTTCCGTGAGGCCGGTGGCCGCCGCGATTCGCGGTACCTGGTAGAGCGCGGCGGCGGGGGAGATGTGGGGGTCGAGGCCGCCGCCGGAGCTGGTGACCAGTTCTACGGGAACTGGCCTTTCTCCCATCGCGGGGTTTGCCGCGCGTATCTCTTTAACACGTTCGGCGATCAGCCCTTCGAGCTTCTCTCCCGCGGGGCTGAGGTTGGAGGGCCAGGCATAGGCCGCTGGTTTGCCGTTTGTGCCGGTGAAGCTGGTGTCGATGTTCATCTGGCGTCCCCAGAGGTGGGCGGGCGACCGGTAGAGCTGCCCGAGGTTCTCCGCGCCGTATTTTCGCCCCTCGATCCTGATGATGGAGCCGTTCGCCTGGTAGGGGAAGGCGACTTTGGCGACGGCTGTCACCGCGAGGGGATATATGATCCCCGTGATTACCGTCATCAGCGCGAAATATATTATCGAACGTATTGTGACTATTCTCAATGTCATGATCGTACCTCTTTTCAAGCGGTCTTTTAGGCCAGGATTCCGGTCCCGATAAGGATCATGTCGATGATCTTTATCGCGATGAAGGGAATGACGATCCCGCCGACGCCGTAGATCATCAAATTTCTCATCAGCAGCTGTCCCGAGGATTCCTCTTTGTATTTTACCCCCCGGAGCGCGAGCGGGATGAGCGCCACGATGATCAGCGCGTTATAGATCACCGCGGAGAAGATGGCGCTCTCCGGGCTGTGCAGCTTCATGATGTTCAGCGCCTGAAGCTGCGGGAAGAGGACGACGAAGAGCGCCGGGATGATCGCGAAGTATTTCGCGAGGTCGTTGGCGATGGAGAAGGTCGTCAGCGCGCCGCGGGTCATCAGCAGCTGCTTTCCGATACGGACGATCTCTATCAGCTTCGTCGGGGAGGAATCGAGGTCGACCATATTGCCGGCCTCCTTAGCCGCCTGCGTGCCGGTGTTCATCGCCACCGCGACGTCGGCCTGGGCAAGCGCGGGGGCGTCGTTCGAGCCGTCGCCCGTCATCGCCACCAGATGCCCTTTGGCCTGATAGTCGCGTATCAGGGCGAGCTTCGCCTCGGGCGTCGCCTCGGCGAGAAAATCGTCAACCCCCGCCTCCGCCGCGATCGCGGTCGCCGTCACGGGGTTGTCGCCGGTGATCATGATCGTCCTGATGCCCATTTTGCGCAGGTCCGCGAACTTCTCCTTCACGCCGTCCTTGATGATGTCTTTCAGATAGATCACGCCCAGCACGCGGCCGTTCTTGGCGACTACGAGCGGCGTGCCACCGAGCTTCGCGACGCGGTCTATGACGTTGCGGCACTCCTCGCTGAAATGGCCGCCCGCCTTTTCAACGTAGGCGCGAATGGCGTCCGAGGCGCCTTTTCTGATCTCGCCCTCTTTGCAGTTCACGCCGCTCATGCGCGTCGCCGCGCTGAAGGGGATGAATGAGAGGCGCTCGTTTTCCAGCTGGCGTTCGCGGATGCCGAACTCCTGCTTGGCGAGGACGACGATGCTGCGCCCTTCGGGGGTCTCGTCCGCGAGGGAGGATAGCTGTGCCGCGTCGGCGAGGTCGCGTTTGGAACAGCCGTCGACGGGGATGAACTCGCTCGCCTGGCGGTTGCCGAGGGTTATGGTGCCAGTCTTGTCAAGCAGCAGGATGTCCACGTCGCCCGCCGCTTCGATCGCACGTCCGCTCATTGCGAGCACGTTGGCGCGGTTCAGGCGGTTCATCCCCGCGATGCCGATCGCCGAGAGCAGCGCGCCAATGGTGGTCGGCGCGAGGCAGACGAGCAGCGCCGCCATCGCCGTGACGGAGAGCGGGTTGGCCGCGCCCTCCTCCGAGGCGAGGAGGCCGGAGAAGGTGTAGAGCGACATCGTCACGAGGACGAATATTATCGTGAAGGCGATCAGCAGTATCTCAAGGGCGATCTCGTTCGGCGTGCGTTTGCGCGCCGCGCCCTCTACCATCGCGATCATCTTGTCGAGGAAGCTTTCGCCCTCCTCCTGTGTCACGCGGACAACGAGCCAGTCGGAGAGGATCGTCGTGCCGCCAGTCACCGCGCTGCGGTCGCCGCCCGCTTCGCGGATGACGGGGGCCGATTCACCGGTAATCGCCGATTCGTCGACGGAGGCCGCGCCCTCTACCACCTCTCCGTCCGCGGGAATCTGCTCTCCGGCGTGTACGATGAAGAGGTCGCCCTTCCCCAAGGCCGCTGAGGCGACGTCCGTAAAGGAGTCGTGATCCTTGGGGTCTGAGAGCAGGTGCGCCGTGACGTCGCGGCGTGAAGCCCTCAGAGAGTCTGCCTGGGCCTTGCCGCGTCCCTCGGCGATCGCCTCCGCGAAGTTTGCGAAGAGCGACGTCAGCCAGAGCACGGCGGCGATTCCCGCGGTGAAGCCGAAGGGGGCGTCGTCTATGCCGCACAGCGAGAGAGCCGCGAGGATCGTGGTGAGTATCGCCGAGATGTAGACCAGCAGCATCACGGGGTTCTTCGCCTGCGTGGCCGGCGCTAATTTTATAAAGGAGGCTTTGAGGGCCTCGGCCGCTATTTTGCCGCTTGAATAGCCGGGCATATTTTTATTGACTGACATTTTAGATCAGCTTCCTTTCAGAAAACCCTAGAACATTCTCAGGTGCTCGACGATCGGCCCCAGCGCCAGCGCCGGGAAGAAGGAGAGCGCGCCGATAAGCAGCACGATGAGGATGAGCAGGAATACGAACGTCATATTGCAGGTCGAGAGCGTTCCCGCCGATTCCGGCGTGTGCTTCTTCGTCACCAGGCTGCCGGCGATCGCCAGCGTCGCGGTCATCGGTACGAAACGTACAAAGAGCATCACGAGGCCGATCGCCGAATTGAGAAACGGGGTGTTCGCGTTGAATCCCGCGAAGGCCGACCCGTTGTTGCCGCCCGCGGAGGAGAAGGCATAGAGCAGCTCCGAGAAGCCGTGTGGTCCGGGGTTGTTCATGCTTGCGGGCACCGAGGGCACCAGCGCCGCGATACCGCTGCCGATGAGGATCGCCACGGGGGTCGCGAGACAGACGAGGACGGCCATGCGCATCTCGAAGGGGTCGATTTTCTTGCCGAGATACTCCGGCGTGCGTCCGACCATCAGCCCGATGATAAAGACCGTCAGGATCACGAAGCCGATCATTCCATAGAGGCCGCAGCCTACGCCTCCGTAGATGACCTCTCCGAGCTGCATCAGCAGCATCGGCACGAGGCCGCCGAGCGGTGTGAAGCTGTCGTGCATCGCGTTGACCGAACCGTTGGAGGCGGCGGTCGTAAATACCGTCCAGGTGGCGGAGCTGGCGATACCGAAGCGGCTCTCCTTACCCTCCATATTGCCGCCCGGCTGCATCGTCGAGCTGATATCCACATTTCCGCCCTGAGCCAGCTGCGGCGTCGCCGCCTGTTCACAGTATCCGACGATCGCCAGCGAGGCGGCGAGCACGAGGAACATAGCGAGGAAGATGGCCCTTCCCTGCCGTCTGTCCTTCACGCCCCTGCCGTATGAGAAACAGAGCGCTACGGGGATGATCAGCAGTGCCAGCATCTCCAGCAGGTTGGAGAAGGGGGTGGGGTTTTCAAGGGCGTTTGCCGAGTTCGCGCCGTTGTATCCGCCGCCGTTCGTTCCGAGCTGCTTTGGCGCGACCTGGCTAGCCTGTGGCCCCATCGGGACGATCTGCTGCGAGACCGTGGTGCCGTCCTCGAGCGTGACCGGCTCCATCAGCTCCACCGTCTCATAGGGCAGATAATTCTGCATCACACCCTGGGAGACGAGCGCCACGGCGACGACCAGCGAGAGCGGGATCATCACATAGAGAACGGCGCGCGTGATGTCCGTCCAGAAGGAGCCGATACCTTTCGACTTCACCCTTACGATGCCGCGTATCAGCGCGAAGAGCACCGCGATCCCCGCGCCGGCGGAGACAAAATTTTGTACCGTCAGGCCGAGCGCCTGGGAAAAATAACTCAGAGTGTTTTCTCCCGAATAGGCCTGCCAGTTTGTGTTGGTGACGAAGCTGGCGGCGGTGTTGAAGGCCAGGTGCCAGCTAAGGCCGGGGAGCCTCTGCGGGTTGAGCGGCAGATGACCCTGCAGCATCAGCATCGCGGTGAGACCGACGAGGCAGACCGCCGAGAAGGCCAGCGCGCAGAGCGCGTAGAGCTTCCAGCCCATATCCTCATCCTTGTCGATGCCGAGAATCCTGTAAATCACGTTCTCGCAGGGGACAAGGAGCGGCGAAAGAAAGACCCTCTCGCCGTTCATCGCCTTGGCGATATAGCTGCCGAGCGGCAGCGCGATCCCCACGAGAATTGCGACATAGGCGACATACTGTATCACGGAACTCATGCTCTTCCATCCTCTTTCCTGAAAATTTTACCCGACATCCCGTTTGATTTTTTAGACGGGATCTCATCCTCACGGGGACCGCAGTCGCAGTCCTCGAAGGCATACCTTTTTATATTGGGGCTCTCGACAAAAAAGCTCCCCGAAGCTTCCATATTGAAATGCGCCGGACGATAGCCGGGATTGAGCGCCCAGGCGGCGCGAAAGTGCCGCATCGCACCGCAGTGGTCGCCGCTTTCCTCCAACAATATGCCGAGCAGGTTATGCGGCTCCGCCGCGTCGGGGTAACTCTCCATCGCCTTTGCGATGCGCAGCGCGCATTCGGCGTGGTCGTACTTTCTGCTCATGATGCTTTTCTTTATATAGGAACAGAGCTCCGCCAGTCCCTTATCGCCGGTCGCGGTGGTTTTTTCTTCAGCCATCGTCATTTCCTCCTAATGAGTTGTCTTTTTTCTCGGACTTATGAATTGTCGTCTTTCAGCAATGTGTAGCACAGCCAGAAGAAATATATACAGGCGATAACGCCGCTTGCTATTACGATCAGGTGCATCTTTGCAGCCTCCCTTGTCATCTTGTGAGGCAGATTCTACAGAAAAAGCTGTGAAAGCGATGTGAGAGAGTTAGTCTGGATGTGAAAATCCTGTGAGAAATCGGCGTTTATAAGCACGACTAACTTCATGGCTGGGGGCTTGGCAATGCTCACCGCACTTTAGTGCGCCTCCGCTTGCCAAGCCCCCAGTCATTTCGTTATTCGCACTTCTAAACGCCGATTTCCTTTGGGTGGGAAAAGAGGTAAATAGCGGTTTAGCTTTGAGAGTGTAAAAAATAAATAGCTGTTTAACCTTTCTTTTGACTTTGCCCTTAAAGGCGCCCTCTGTGAGGGAGCTGGCTCGGCGATGTTTTTTCGCCGAGACTGAGGGAGAATTGACCTTTGGTTCTCCCGCGGCTTTTGCCGCGGGCTCTGTTTGGCGCGGTTTCCGTGCCAAACAGAGCAACACTCCTTCCGTCAGCCGCCAAAAGCAGGCGGCCGACACCTCCCTCAGAGAGGGAGGCTAAAAGGGCAAGTCAAAAGCTAAACCGTTACTTACCTTCGATAATGGAAATGATAAATCGCAATTTATCTCTTTTCCCCGCCCCAAGGAAATCGGCGTTTAGAAGTGCGAGTTGCTAAATAACTTTGGGCTCTGGAACCGGAGCCGTATCTTCATACGGCGAGGATGCCAGAGCCCAAAGTTATGACGCAAATCGTGCTTATAAACGCCGATTTACTCGTCGACTAGGCGATAACCTACGCCAACTTCGGTAACCAGGTAGCGCGGCTGCGCGGGGCTCTTTTCTATCTTGCGGCGCAGGCTCGCCATCAGCGCGCGCAGCGACTGCGTGTCGCTGCCGTAACCGGCGCCCCAGACCTGCCTGATGATGTAGGCCGAGGTGAGTACTTTGCCGATGTTTCGGAAAAAGAGCGCGAGCAGGTTGTATTCCATCGGGGTAAGGTGGAGCTCTTCGCCGTCAAGGTAGACGAGGTGGCGGTCAAGTTCGATCCTGAGGCCGCCGACGCTCTTGACGGTCTCCTGGGGGGATTCGCCGTGGCGCTCCAGGTGACGGAGGGCGACGCGGATACGCGCCGAGAGCTCCGTCGCGGAGAAGGGTTTGGTCAGGTAGTCGTCGGCCCCCGCGTCAAGCGCCGCCGCCTTTTCTTTGTCCTGGTCGCGCGCGGATACTACGATGATCGGCATCTCCGACCATTCGCGCACCTTTTTTATGATCTCCATGCCGTCCATGTCGGGCAGCCCGAGGTCCAGCAGGATGAGGTCCACCCGCTCGGAGAGCAGCTTCGCCATCGCCTCCGCGCCGTTGGCGGCGGCGGTATAGTCGAGCCCCATGTTTTCAACGGCGAAGCAGTTGAAGTTTCTTATCTGGTTGTCGTCCTCAATTATCAGAATGCGTCTTGTCATTTTGACCGTCCTTTGCCAGAGGCAGCATAAAGTTGAAGCGCGCGCCGCCGCCGGTGATGTTTTCCGCCGATACCGTTCCGCCGTGGGCCTTGATGATGGCCTCGCAGATGGGCAGCCCAAGGCCGATGCCCTTTTTCACGTCGGAGGAGCGTTTTTTTGAAGTATAGAACATTTCAAAGATGTGCGGCAGGTCCTCGGGCGGAACGCCTTCGCCCTCGTCCTCTACCGTGACGCGCACATAGCCTCGGCCGACGCGGTCCGCCGAGAGAGATATCCTCTTTCCCGGCGGCGTGTGTTTTGCCGCGTTGTCGAGGAGGTTGACGAGCACCTGCTGGATGAGGCGTCCGTCCGCCATTACCATCAGCAGTTCGTCCGGCAGCCGTACTTCGAGGCGGCGTCCCTCGAGGCGGCGTTTAACATGGTTCAGCGCGGCCTCGGCGATCTCTTCCAGCGCCGAGGGCTCGTATTTTATAACGGAGGCGTCGCTCTGTATCCTTGTGAGGCTGAGGACGTTTTCCACGATGTCGTGCAGCCACTGCGCGTCGCTGTAGATCGCCGCGGCGAGGGCCGACTTTTGCTGGTCATTGCGCTCTCTTTCCATGAGGATCTCCGCGGTGCCCATAATTCCCGCCAACGGCGTGCGCAGGTCGTGCGAGATGGCGCGCAGCAGGCTGCTTCGGTAGCGCTCCTGCGCCGCCTCTTCCTCCGATTTGAGCCGCGCCCGCGCGCTGCCGTAGCGGTCCATCGCAAGCGCGACGCCTTTGATGACGGAGTGCAGCGCCTGGCGCTGGTCGTCGGTTATCGTGCGCGCGTCGGGAGCCGGTATCCGGACGATGGCAAGCAGCTTTTTCGTGCTGTAGACGGGCCAGTCGAAGAATTCGTCTCCCGCGAGGTAGGCGCTGCGCAGCTGCAGCATTTCATTCATCACCCGCTGCGGCTCTTCAGTCCTGCGCCAGATCGGCGTGTCTTCGCCGATCTGCTGGATATAGGATTCCTCGGGCCGTCCCTCTCCGTTGAAGCAGAGGCAGGCTGCCTGCCAGCCCCAGAAGCTGTGTATGGTGTTGACGGCGACGCCCGCGATCTCGTGTGGGGTGAAGGCGTTGCTGAGCCTGTTGGTGAAGCTGTAGAGCATAAGCACCTCGGCCTCACGCCGCCGCGCCTCCTCCTCGGAGGCCTTCGCCTTGGAGGTGAGGGCGCTGGTTATCGAGGCGGTGATCGTCATGATGGCGAAGGTGATGATGTGGGAGCTGTCGCTGACGGCGAAGGAGTATAGGGGGATGGTAAAGAAAAAGTTGTATGTGAAGGTCGAGACGAAGGCGGCGGCGATACCCCAGCGGTAGCCGGGCGTGAAGCGCGCCGCGAGCAGCACCGCGAGAATGTAGGTGATGACGATGTTCGTTTCGGGGAATCCGAGGGCGCGGAAGAGCAGCCCGATCAGCGTCGCGCCGATAATCAGGGAGGTAGCGAGCAGGACGAAATGAGC
Source organism: Cloacibacillus porcorum (assembly GCF_001701045.1). Lineage (GTDB taxonomy): Bacteria > Synergistota > Synergistia > Synergistales > Synergistaceae > Cloacibacillus > Cloacibacillus porcorum. Next base: position 3,496,232 of record NZ_CP016757.1, on the reverse strand, counting down.
CGGCTGCTTCGGGGAGAGGCCTCCGCTCAGTTTTGAAAGAAGTTCTTGCGTCATCAGGGCATTCCTCCTTTGCCGTCGTTTAGTCTACCGCCTTTTGCCGCTTCTGCAAAGGTGAAAAGAGGGGAGGTCACATTGTCGCTTTGTGTGGAAGGCTGCAATGTCAAGCCGCCGCGGATTGTCGTGCGGCGGCTTAGTCTGTCAAGATGGCATCTTTGTAGCTAAGTACGGAAAGGATATCGATGTTCACGTTGTTTTTTACGAACCTGCCGCAGCGCGCAGACTCTTTTGCGCGGCGAGTGAGGAAAACTTTAGAGATGCCGCCGTATCGACCATCCGTTTGTGACGATCCCGGCCACCGCAAAGCTGAAGAGCGCGCAGAATGCGAACATTGATACGGCAAGCGATGTTGATTTGCCATTGCCGATTGTTATCCAGAGGTAACGTAAAATAACCGTCGCTAATAAACTGATGGCTGCCGTAATGCCGTAGAGATTGGCCTTTTTCATGATCGTTTCCTCCTCTCTTTGCCGGCCCCGTCAGGCCTTTGCAATATCATTATATGGAGGCTATAATATAAAGTAAAACTATGTTTTGTAATATTTATTTTTAGAAATACTTAAAAGGAGGCGTCGTGTTGGAGAGCGCAAGATGCAAGGCTTTTTTGACCTCCGCGGAGACCGGCAGCTTTTCAAAGGCGGCGGAGATACTCGGTTACACGCCATCCGGCGTAAGCCAGTTGGTGACGGCCTTTGAGAGCGACCTTGGGTTTGCCCTTCTTCTGCGGAGCAAGAGGGGGGTAGCGCCGACTGCCGACGGTGAACGGATGTTGCCCGCCGTGCGGGATTTTATCGCTCACGAGGGGCGTATGTATCAGATTGCGGCGGAGATAAAGGGCCTGTCGGTAGGCGAGGTGACGATCGCCACCTATCCCAGCATTTCGACGCACTGGCTGCCTGGAGTGATTCAGGGTTTTCGGGAGGAGTATCCGCGGATCAAGATCAAGCTTATGGAAGGTATCCGGCAGGAAATAGTTCAGTGGCTTGAGGAGAAGAGAGCGGATGTCGCCTTTTTGAGCCGTAAGGAGCCGATGTCTTACGACTGGATACCGTTGGCCGAGGATGAAATGCTCGCGGTGCTGCCGAAGACGCACCCTCTTGCGACGGCGGAGTCCTATCCGCTGCGGAATTGTCACGAAGAGAGCTTCATCATGCCGGCTCTGGGACGTGATGCCGATGTCGCCGCCCTTTTCGAGAGAAACGGTCTGGAGCTGAACGTACAATTTACCACGCTGCAAAATTTCGCGGCTATCTCCATGGTCGAGCAGGGGCTGGGAATAAGCATCATGAATGAGCTTATCACCCGCAACTGGCAGTGCGACGTAGTGAAACTTCCCCTTGAGCCTCCGCAGAAGATCGTTCTTGGGATGGCGCTGTTGTCGCGGGAAAACGCCTCTCCCGCAGTCAAGCGGTTTGTAAAATACGCCGCCGCGCGGCTGAGCCGCATAGAGACGCGGCGGTAACACGCGCCATGCCGCCGTATTTTCGGCGGTTTTTTTGTGATAGAATATAAGCCGTGAAAAATAGAATGCGTATCATGCCGCCGCCGGGTGGCGTGTTTTTAGACGCGCGGGACTCATGCCGTTAGGCCTTAGAAGGGATGAGTCTTTGCGCGGATTTTTGTTTTTTAAGGGGACGTTTATTTATGGGGAAGAGGCTTTTTCCGACCTTTGTCAAATATGTCTCGCAGAGCGTGATGGGGATGGTCGGCATATCCTGTTATATTCTCGCCGACACCTGGTTTGTGGCCGCCGCCTTCGGCGCGGAGGGGCTCGCCGCGCTGAATCTCGCGATCGTCGTTTACAGTCTCATGAACGCCGCCGGGCTGATGGCCGGTATCGGCGGCGCGACGCTCTTTTCGCTCTCGTTTGCCGCGGGAAGGGAGCGGCGCACGGAGATTTTCTCCTCCACGGCGGCGCTCGGCCTCTTTTTCGCGGTGATCTTCACGGGCGCGGGACTCTTTTTCAGCGGCGGCATCGCGCGGCTGCTCGGCGCGGATGAGGTGATTTTTGCGATGACGAGGAGTTATCTGCGGACGATTCTCTCGTTTTCGCTCTTTTTTATTATGAATAATATCTTTCTTGCCTTTGTCCGCAACGACGGCAGCCCGCGCCTCGCGATGGCGGCGATGGTGACCGGCAGTCTTTCCAATATCGCGCTCGATTATCTGTTTATCTTTCCCTTCGGCTGGGGGCTCTTCGGCGCGGCCCTTGCCACTGCGATCGCTCCGATGATCAGCCTCGCGCTGCTCTCGCTGCATTTTGTCCTGCGGCGGAGCTCCTTCCGACCCTCCCTGCGGCGGCTGCGCGCCGGAGCGGTCGCGAAGATGATCCCTTTGGGGCTCTCTTCGATGGTGACGGAGCTATCTTCCGCCGCCACGCTCGCGGCCTTTAATCTGATGATCCTCGCGATGGCCGGCAACACCGGCGTCGCCGCCTATGGCATCGTGGCGAATCTCGCGCTAGTGGAACTTGCCGTCTTTGTCGGCATCGCACAGGGGATGCAGCCGCTCGTGAGCCGCAGCCGCGGCGCGGACGACGGGCATAGCTGCCGCCTTCTTCTGTTATACGGGGCGGCGTTTTCGCTGGCCGTCGCCTCGCTGGCCTACGGCACGGTATTCGTCTGGGCGCGGTAGGTCGCCGGACTTTTTAATTCCGCGGGCGACGCGCTGCTCGCGGCCTATGCGGAGGAGGGGCTGCGCATCTATTTCGCTGGTTTCTTTTTCGGCGGCCTTAATGTCGTGGCCGCCGCCTTTTGCAGCGCCGCGGAGATGCCGAAGCGCGGTTTTCTCATCTCCTCGCTGCGCGCCTTTCTGCTGGTTCTGCCGCTGGCGGCCCTCTTTTCCTGGCTCTTCGGGATGCGCGGACTCTGGTTCTCGTTTGTGGCCGCGGAGGCGTTGACTTTTATCGCCGCCTCCGTGATGCTGCGCAGGTTTATCTTCGATAGGGCAAATGATAAATAGGCGTTTATCAAAATCGGCGTGAATAAGCACCGTATGCGTCATAAGCCGGTCTCTGAGTGTCCTCACCGTATGAGCAATACGGCTCCGGTACTCAGAGACCGGCTTATCTAGCCTACGGCACTTCTTCGCGCCGATTTTCCTACTATCATGTGAATTTTGCAAAACCGATTTTCTTCGGGTGGGCGAAGAGATAAACAGCGATTTACCAAAGATTTCGGCTCCCTGGCCGCCTCGGAGAGGGAGGCTACAAGGGCAGAAGCTAAATCGCCGTTTATCTTTTCCCTCTCCCAATTTATATTTCTTCTGACTCTTTTGCCGATACGTTTACCCTGATATCCGCCTTATTCGCCGGTGTTTTTGTCCGGATATGGGGTATAATTTGGTGTGAAGTCTGATGAGTGATGTAATGGCTAATACATCACTACTTTAATACAAGATATAGTATAATTGTGATATAAGTCCGCGCTTTTTCGCGAGTATAAAGCCGTATAAGTCAGGCTTGTATGGCTATGCAGATAGATTGCTTTATCAGTACGATATATTGAAAGGAGTGCTTTTTTATGTCAGAATCAAACAGTCTGTGGAAGGCGTACCGCTTCCCGATAATCCTTCTCTGCGCCATCGCGATCGGCTGTGTCATCGGCGCGGTGATGGGCAAGGACGCCCTGGTGCTCAAACCGCTTGGGGACCTCTTTATCAACGCGATGTTTATGGTGGTCGTGCCGCTGGTCTTTACGACGATCTGCAGCGCCGTCGCCTCGATGTCTTCGATGGAGCGTCTTGGAAAGGTCATGCGCTCGCTGGTCGTCGTATTCCTGGTCACGGGAGCCGTCGCCGCTATCCTGATGCTCATTACCGTCACGCTCTTCCCGCCGGCGCAGGGCGCCAATATCCAGATGGAGGCCGCGGGCGAGATACAGGCCTTCAGCACGCCGGACCAGATAGTCAAGGCCTTCACGACCGACGACTTTGTGAATCTGCTTTCGCGCCGGGCGATGCTGCCGCTGATCCTCTTCACGATCTTCTTCGGCTTCTGTCTCCAGTCGCTTGGCGAACGGGGACGCGCGATCGGACGCGGCATCTCCGTCGTCGCCGACGCGATGCTGCAGATGGTCAAGTATCTCATGTATTACGCCCCGATCGGTCTCGGCGCATATTTCGCGACGCTCGTCGGTGACTACGGCCCGCAGCTGCTGGGAGCCTATTTCCGCGCGATGGTCGTCTATCATGTCGCCACCTTCGGATATTTCTTCATCGCCTTTACCATCTACGCCTGGTGGGCCACAGAGGGACGCGGCGTGAAGGTTTTCTGGAGCAAGATAATCGCGCCGGCGCTCATGGCTCTTGGCTCAGGCAGCAGTACGGCGACGCTGCCGGTCAACCTTGAGGCGGCCTCAGATATGGGCATTCCGCGCGATATCAGCGAGATCGTGCTGCCGATAGGCGCGACGGCCCATATGGAGGGCTCCTGCCTCTCCGGCATCCTCAAGATAGCCTTCCTCTTCGGCATCTTTGGTCTGCCCTTCACGAGTCTCGGTACGATGGCGACGGCGGTGGCGGTGGCGGTGCTCTCCGGCGTCGTTCTCTCCGGCATCCCCGGCGGCGGTCTGGTTGGCGAGATGCTTATTGTCAGCCTTTACGGCTTTCCGCCCGAGGCCTTCCCGATCATCGCGACGATCGGCTTCCTCGTCGACCCCGCGGCGACGATGGTCAACGCTACGGGCGACACCTGCTCCGCGCTGATGATTTCGCGCCTTGTCGAGGGTAAAAACTGGTTCGCGAAGGCAAATGTGACGAACCTCTAGCAGCTGTATAAGTTATTAGAAAGAGAGCGCCCCGCTGCCGGTTAAGAGCGGGGCGCTTTTTTGTGCCTTGTTGAAGGCAGAGGGCGAGACTGTCCGTCCGTATGCGGCCGGTATAAAGGAAAAAGGCCCAGCGTTGGAGGCCGCGTCTCCGCGGCGCTGGTATGTCTGTCCGATAGGCCTGGATACCTCCTGCGTATGGTCGCGGGGTATCTTTGCCGGTGCTTACGATAGGTGGACTCCCGCCTAGCGGGAGGAGCGCGCCAACTGCCTCCGAATCTCTTCGAAGGCAGCGGGCATCGCTTTGTGTGTGGTGTGGGTTTTATAGAAGGGTTTTGGGAGAAACCTTGTCTATCTTATTTGACTTCTTTCTTTGGCGGATGGCAGAGGGGCGATCCGGCACAGCTTCCGCAGCTTCCGCCGCAGCCGCAGGAACTTTTGCCCTCGCGCCTGTTTTTGTTTATCTTCATCAGGATCGCGACCACAGCCGCGAAGAGGAGTATGCTTATTACAATTGTGGCAATCATCTGAGAATCACCCTCCTAATTTTTTATTGGTCAGTTTGCGCTGGCCGGACGAACTTTTCCATCTATAGAGTAATTTTTCTTAGCGGGACGCACCAGCAGGTAGATCCCGAAGAGCAGCAGCGCGGCGGCGAGTATTGACCAGACGGTGACGCTCCTGCCCTCTGCGACCAGACCCAGCTGGTAGACGATGAAGGCCATCGCGTAGGCGAAGCCGGTCTGGTAGCCGATCGCGATGCAGGTCCATTTCGCGCTGTTCATCTCGCGCTTGATTGCTCCCATCGCAGCGAAGCAGGGGGCGCAGAGAAGGTTGAAGACCATGAAGGAATAGGCCGCGAGCGGCGTGTAGTGGGCCGCAAGCTGCCGCCAGATCTCTTCTCCCTCTTCGGAGACCTCGGCGAAGCCAAAGAGGATGCCGAAGGTGCCGACGACGTTTTCTTTAGCGACAAGTCCCGTGAAGGCGGCGACGGCGGACTGCCAGGTACCCCAGCCAAGGGGCGCGAATATCCAGGCGATTGAACGTCCGATAGAGGCAAGGAAGCCGTCCGAAAGGTCCTCGACCATCACGATGTGTCCGTCGGCGTAGCCGAAACTGGAGGTAAACCAGACGAATATCGTTGAGAGGAGGATCACCGTTCCCGCCTTCTTGATGAAGCTCCAGCCGCGCTCCCACATGCTGCTTATGACGTTGAAGAGGGATGGCATGTGGTAGTCGGGAAGTTCCATGACAAAGGGCGCGCTCTCGCCCGCGAAGAGGGCGGTCTTTTTGAGGATCAGCCCGGAGATTATTATTGAGCCGATGCCGACGAAGTAGGCGCTCGGGGCTACCCACCAGGTGCCGTTGAAGAGCGCTCCCGCGATGAGGGCGATGATCGGCAGCTTCGCGCCGCAGGGCATGAAGGTGGCCGTCATGATCGTCATGCGCCGGTCATGTTCGTTTTCTATCGTGCGCGAGGCCATGATGCCAGGGACACCGCAGCCCGTGGCGACGATCATCGGGATGAAGGACTTGCCGGAGAGGCCGAAGCGGCGGAATATCCGGTCAAGGATGAAGGCGACGCGCGCCATATATCCGGAGTATTCGAGGACCGCCAGCAGGGCGAAGAGGACGAGCATCTGCGGCACGAAGCCGAGCACCGCGCCGACGCCCGCGATGATCCCGTCTAGGATCAGGCTCTGGAGCCAGTCGGCCACATTCAGCGCCGCGAGGAACCCTTCGACCGCCGGCGGGATGATCTCGCCGAAGAGGACGTCGTTTGTCCAGTCGGTTACGAAGGCTCCGACGGTCGTCACCGAGATGTAATAGACCGCAAAGATGACCGCCGCGAATATCGGCAGCGCCAGCACGCGGTTCGTCACAATGGCGTCTATCTTGTCCGTCATCGTGAGGCGCGGTCCACTCTGTTTCTTGTGCGACTCCTTGATCAGCGTGGTGATGTAGGCGTATCTTTCGCTGGTGATGATGCTCTCGGCGTCGTCGTCATATTCCGCCTCGCAGCGTTCTCTGACGGCGGCCGCCCTCTCGATGCCGCGAGTGTTGTCTTTCAGCTCATCCAGCACCTCAGGGTCGCCCTCGAAGAGTTTTATGGAGTACCAGCGGATGCGGTCGGCGGGCAGGGTGTCGGCGAAGGCCATCTCTACCTCCGCGAGCGCCTTTTCAACGGAGCCCTGGAAGATCCGCTTCGACACGGGGGCTGTTTTTTCCTCCGCGGCGGCGCAGGCCTCTTTAATGAGTGTGTCGATTCCCGTACCTTTGAGGGCGGAGATTTCGACCACGGGGAGGCCAAGCTTCTTGGAGAGCTTGGCGCAGTCTATCGATTCGCCCCTCTTCTTCACGACGTCGATCATGTTGATCGCCGCCACGACCGGAATGGAGAGCTCCGCGAGCTGCGTCGTCAGGTAGAGATTACGCTCAAGGTTGCTGCCGTCGATGATGTTGATTATCGCGTCAGGCGCCTCGTCTCTAAGGTAATTCCTGGCGACGCGCTCCTCGGGGCTGTAGGGAGAGAGGGAGTATATGCCGGGGAGGTCAATGATCCTTACCTCTTTATTACCGCGAAGGACCCCTTCTTTCTTTTCCACCGTGACGCCCGGCCAGTTGCCGACCGACTGGTTGGCGCCTGTGAGGGCGTTGAATAAAGTCGTCTTGCCGCTGTTCGGGTTTCCGGCGAGAGCAATTTTTCTGATCATGCCAATTCCTCCTGTGGTTAGCAAAAACTAACCTGAATAAGATTTAAAAATGCGTAAGACGCACAATCCCACGCATAGCTTTAAATAATAGGCTCTACCTCGACCATCTCTCCCTCGGACTTCCTTAGAGAGAGCTCGTACCCGCGTATCGTGACCTCGATCGGGTCGCCGAGCGGAGCCATCTTCAGTACGTCAATGCGGCTTCCCTTGGTGATGCCCATGTCAAGCAGGCGCCGTCTCAGCGCGCCCGTTCCGTGCACCTTTACGACATTGACGGATTCACCGGGCCTTGTCTCTTTCAGAGTTTTCATAACTGATCCTCTCCTTGTCAAATCATGATTTTAAGGGCGACGTCTTTATTTATCGCGACTCTCGAGCCCTTGATGCTGACAATGAGATTGTCGGCATTTTTTGATATTATTACGACTTCGGCTCCGGGGACAAAGCCAAGTCCCTCAATAAACTGTCTCTGAGTGCCCTCGCCGCCGATCCTCTTGATTCCGTAAACCATACCGGCGTCGGCCATTATTAAAGGCATCATAGTTATTACCTCCGTCTCATACAAAGTGGTTAGATACCACTAACTTACTTACGCCGCTAAGGTTAGCATAAGCTAATAGTTTTGTCAACTTTTGAAATGATTTTAAATAAAAAGTAATAGGCGGTCAGAAATTGCCTAACCGCCCGCTGTGAAGGAGAGGCGTTCAAAGCCGCGCCGAAGACGGCCCAGCAGCAGTTTCCAATGAAGCCGGATGCCGCGAGCATAAGGATGAAGCCTGTGACGGCAGGCAAACTTCGGTAATAGGGCAGGATGTAGGATGACATCGCCGTGATGCCGAAAAGGATGATCTTTATATTGACAAACTGCAGCGACATCCCCGGAGCCGGACTGGCCTTGATTTATCTCCTGGCTCGCTGTATATTACAATGAAAATTAGAATTAAAAAATTAGAAATATTAGAGGGTATAGTTCTATAAAATTAAACTATTTAGGGAGGTCGACGCGATGGAATTGAAATACCTTCGGACCTTTAAGACGATCATTGACGAGGGCAGCTTTCAAAACGCCGCCGAACGGCTGAACTTTTCGCAGTCCACGGTCACATTTCAGATACAGCAGCTTGAGCAGTCGCTCTCTGTCAAGCTCTTTGAGCGTATCGGTCGGAAGATGGCGGTCACGCAGGCGGGAAAGGAGATCCTGCCGCATATAGATGCGATTCTGGACGAGGTCGCCAGCATCGAAAGATACGGCAAGGATGTCCGGGATCTTGGCGGCGAGCTTACGGTCTCAATGCCGGAGACTCTCCTGACCTATAAGTCGCAGAGGGCGCTGAAACGCTTTCGCGAGGAGGTCCCGCGCGTGAGGCTGAGTCTGCAGATGCACAACTGTTTTGTCATAAGGGACCAGATATTGAGCGGAGCGGTCGACTGCGGCTTTCATTACGATGTCGGTGGCTATAACAATAGTATCCACAGCGAGAAGATAGCCGAATATGAGATCGCGCTGGTATGTTCTCCAGAGTTGCGCGAGCGGGACTTTATTACGAAGCACCGGCGCAAAGACGTGAGCCTGATCACCGCGGAGAGGGACAATGTCTACTATATCATGTGCTCGCGCTATCTCTCCGAGAGGGACATCGTTCTGAACGGGGTCTTGGAGCTGGGGAGCGTGGAGGCGATCAAGCGCAGCGTGGCGAGCAACATCGGTATAGCCGCCCTGCCGCGTTTCACCGTCGAAGATGAGCTGGCGAAGGGCGAGCTGCATGAGATAGAGACGAAGATGAGGGACCGCCGCATCTCCGTCCTCTGCGCCTTTCATAAAAACAAATGGATGAGCCCCGCGATGGAGCGTTTCATTCTCCTGATGAAGGATACGCTTTAAGACAGATGGAGGCGGGCGGCAAAGTCCGGCCTCTTTGGTCCGCCCGCCGCCGGTAGATATTCCATATTCACGCAGGGCAGGGGACTAAAGCGGCCTCACTTTGCCTTTTACGGTCAAAAAAGATATTTTTCCCCGACAGGCTGACGGGAATGCCGAGCCAGCGCACATTGTCCCCGCAATATCCCGCCTCTTCGGCGGCCCGCCCCGCGGAGAACATGATGCGGTTGTCGGCCTTGTCCAGGGCGGCGGTCTCCGCGGCGGAGGATACGGCGATCCCCAGGTCAATATATGTGAAGGCGCAGCGGCCTCCCGCCTCCTGGCAGGCCCCGCAGCCGCCGAATCCGCAGAGGCCGCAGTGCGGGACGCCGCGGTATGACTCCCTCGCCCCTATCAGTACGACGGCCTGGGCCGCCCTGATATTGGCGGCGTCTCTCCCGTACCAGACCGCGGCCTTTTCCTTCCCGAAGTCACGCGCGCCTATCTCGTCCATCTTATCGGCCAGCGCCTCCTTATCTTTTCCCGTAAGCACGGCCGTCAGGATATTGTCGACGCCGTTTCCCTTTGGGGCGGTGCGCGCCGCCGCGCACATGCGGGCCGTGGTATATCTGACCGCCTCCTCTTCCAGCTGCTTCTCCCCGTAGATCATGTAAAACACCCCCGTATTATTTTGTTGTGGCATAAACGGACAGCCTGCCGTTTCGTAGCCGCTGTAAGTATTTTAACGTTAGAGGCTAGTTTAAAAAATTAGAAATATTAGAATATATGATTCGATAAAACAAAACTATGATGTTAGGGGCGAAGGGCCGAAAACGAAAGGTAATGGCCGGAGGGAGAGACTCCGTCCGGCCATTTTGAAGAAGGGGTGTTTGTGAATGAGTAATATTGAAAAGCCGTTGTTATTTACCTGGCTCCATGATCTTGTCATAGACGATCGCGCCGAGCGTCTTATCGGGGATGGCGCGCCAGCTCTGAGGGGAAAATTAGTTCGCCTCGATTCCTCTCGTTCCGCAGTCGTAGACGGTATCAGTCTTGGACCGAACCGACGCCGAGACAGGCGATGTTTCTCTCTGTCCGGTCAACCTCGGTTAAGTTCTCCGCAAAGGCGGTCTCCGAAAGGCAGACCGTCGCGATCATTATCAAAATGAGCCCCGCGAACAGGATTTTTTTCATTTACTTCCTCCTAATTTGAGGCTGCGTTGTTGACGACGGTCGTCAGCACCGCGCCAAGTATCGCTCCCGCTGTCAATGCGTCGGCACTGCTTGAACTGTCGTTGTTCGGCTGCGGTGGGTACGGTGACGGCAAGTACCGCTGAAGCCGTCATTGTAAATCATTCTCAAATTGCTATTATCCGCTGACCGTAACGTCTCTGGCAGTTAATATACAACTTAAATATGGAGATTTTATGAGGATTTTCTGTTTTTATTATAAATATTACGGATTTATCTTGAAATACATTATAAAAGAGAGTAGATGTTAAATATAGCCTCTTTAAGCTCAGAACTTAAAGATTATTCCCACCGCCGCCGAGATGGCGATGAAGGCCACAGGACTCCATTTCAGCCTCTTCTGGGCCGCGAAGAGGACGATGCCTAAGAGGATCGCCTTCCAGGCCAAAAGGTCCGCAGCCGCACCCGTAGAGCGGTATTTATCGAGGTCCAGCAGGGTTACGGCGACGACGTTGATTCCCGAGGCGGCGATCAGCGCGATCGAGGCGGGGCGCAGGCCGTAAAAGGCGTCTTTGACGACGGTGCGCTCCTGGAAGTTGTCGAGCAGGTTCGCGATCAGCAGGATCACGATTATCGAGGGCAGTACGAGTCCCACGGTCGAGAGGACCGCTCCGGGGATTCCCCCGGTCAGGTAGCCCGCGAAGGTCGCCATGTTTACCCCAATCGCCCCCGGAGTGGATTCGGAGACGGCGATCATATCGGCGATATCGGTCGCCGTGAACCAGCCGCTCTTAGACGAGAGCGCGTAAAGAAAGGGCAGTGTCGCAAGTCCGCCGCCGACTGCGAAGAGGCCGACCTTGAAAAATTCATAGAAGAGCCGCAGCAGGAGGATCATTTTTTACCCCTTATGCGCCGCTGCCAGACGACGCCGAATAACAGCGAGGCGAGAACGATCACGGCGGGACTGACGGAGAATGGCATAATGGCCGAAGCGGCGCTTAAGGCGAAGACGGCCGCGAAGAGCAGCAGCGTCGGGCGGTCGACGACGGAGTTTTTCCAGAGACGCAGCACCGCGTTCACGATCAGCACGCATACGCAGACGCGGATACCGGCGAAGGCGCTGCGGACGACGGGGACCTGCGCGAAGCTGCGCAGCGAGGCGGCTATCGCGATCAGCAGGACGAGCGGCACGGTGACGAAGCCGAGGGTGGCGATGATGCCTCCTAAAGGGCCTCTCCTCTTATTCCCCACAAAGGTCGAGACGTTGACGGCGATTATTCCCGGCGTACATTGCCCGATGGCGTAGTAGTCCGTCAGCTCCCGTTCCGTTATCCAGCCGCGCTTTTCAATAAATTCATGGTGCAGGATAGGGTACATCGCAAGGCCGCCGCCGAAGGTGACGCCGCCGATTTTTAAAAATATGATATAAAGCCGTAAGAGATCTCCCATCCGCACGCTCCCAAGGTATTCTTCGCGGGGGCCGGCCCGCCTCCCGGTGTCGAGCCCGGCGCTTTTATAAAAATTACCGCCGCCGGGACCGTATAAAGATATGGCGTCGGCGTGCGGATGTCAAGAAAGCGGCGCAGTCCCGAAGGGCCGCGCCGCCTGTTATCTGTCGCTTATTGTAAGAGCGGTCCTCTATTAGAGGAAGAAGCCCTTGATCTTGAGACCGTCTGCAACGCGCTTGATGGCGACGAGGAAGGCCGCGCGGCGCATCTTCACGTTGTGCTCCTGAGCGTAGTCCCAAACTCTCTTGAAGTTGTCCTTCATGATCGGGACGAGGCGGTTGTTGTACTCTTCCTCTGTCCAGAAGAATCCGGCGAGGTCCTGTACCCACTCGAAGTATGAACCGATAACGCCGCCGCTGTTGGCGAGGAAGTCGGGAACGACGAGGATGCCGCGTTTGTCAAGGATCGCGTCGCCTTCGGGGCGGATAGGTCCGTTCGCGCCTTCGACGATGTATTTGCACTTGAGTTTGTCGGCGTTCTTGTCGCTGATGACGCCTTCGAGGGCGCAGGGTGAAAGAACGAGGCATTCCTGCTCGAGGATCGCTTCACCGTCCATTCTGACAAGTCCAGCCTCTTCATAGCCGTCGAGGATACGCTTCGGGTGCTTCTCAACGTATGCCTTCGCCGCCTTGACGTCGATACCGTTCGGGTTGTAGTAGCCGCCGGTGATGTCGCTGATTCCGACTATCTTAGCTCCGGCTTCCTGGAGGAAGAGGGCGTTGTAGGTTCCGACGTTGCCGAAGCCCTGTACGATGACGGTGGCATCCTTCGGGTCGATATGCTGGGTCTTGAGCAGTTCAAGAATGCAGGTTGCGACGCCGAGTCCCGTTGCCGCGGTGCGGCCCTTTGAGCCCCAGTAGGCTACGGGCTTGCCGGTCACTACGCCGGGCTCGAGGTGGCCGCGGAGCTTGGAGATAGTGTCCATGATCCAGACCATTTCGGGGCCGCCGGTGTTGACGTCGGGAGCGGGAACGTCAGTCCAGTCGCCGATGAAGGGGGCGATGCGGGCCGCGAAGGTGCGGGTCATCGTCTCACGCTCACGCGGTGAGAGTTCGAAGGGATCTACGGAGATTCCACCCTTGCCTCCGCCGTAAGGGATACCGGCGAGCGAGCACTTCCAGGTCATAAGGCTGGCGAGAGCTTCGCACTCTTCGAGGTTGACGTCGGGGTGGAAGCGAAGTCCGCCCTTGGCGGGTCCGCAGACTGTTGAATGCTGTACGCGATAACCGTTAAAAACTCTTACTGAACCGTCGTCCATCTGGACAGGGATCGAGACGCAGATAGCGCGCTCGGGGCGGCTCATTACCTCGACGAGACCGTCTTCAAGTCCCATCTCCTCTGCTGCTGCATAGAAATTCTTCAACGCTGTGTCAAGAAGTACGTTGGTGGAAGTACGTTTCTGTACGGCCATACAAAAAACCCCCTTAGTATATTTGCCCTCGTCGGGCGGTAACGTTAAAATTATATCCCTACGGACAAATTTTATCTTACATAGATATTGTATTCCTGATTAGTTTTCCCGTAAAGGGGTCACAAATAAGGTTATATTTGTGAATTCCAGAAAATACTATAGAATTCACATAATTTCCACGTAAAACTTAGGGAAGAAAAGAACTATTTGGTTTTATGAACAAAAAAGCCTAAAAAAATAACCTTACAAGTATGACCGCGACTACAAGGCCGGGGAGCATATTCATCACGCGTATCTTCATAAAACCCAGCAGGTTGATGCCGATGCCCATGAGCATGAGCCCTCCGGTGGCGCTCATCTCCGTGACGGCGGCTTCGGACATAAAGGGCTGTATCCAGCCGGCGGCGAGGGTCAGCAGCCCCTGATAGAGAAAAACGGGAACGGCGGAGAAGATCACACCGAAGCCGAGCGAGGCGGCCATCGCCACGGAGGTGAGGCCGTCGATGAGCCCCTTCGCGAGAAGCAGCGAAGGATAGCCGCCGAGCCCCTCTTCAAAGGCGCCAAGCACCGCCATCGAGCCGGTGCAGTAGATGAGGCTTGTCGTTATAAAGCCGGTGGAGAAGCCCTTCGCGCCGTCTCCAATACGTTTCTCCAGCTTCATGCTCGCCGCCTCAAGCGCGCCCTCAAGATTCATCAGTTCGCCGATGAGCGAGCCGAGGGCGATGCTTGCGATGACCACCAGCGGCTGCTGCGTCTTTATCGCCATGCCGACGCCGAGCGTCACCACGAAGAGCGCCATGCCCTGGACGGGCAGCTCCATTATCTTTGCCGGGATCTTTTTGCGGAGCAGCAGCCCCGCGAGTGCGCCGCATACTATGAAAAGAGCGTTGGCGATACTTCCGAAGAGTGGTATAGAGCTGAATAATTCCAAAATTTATTCCCCGCTTTCATCCTTGCCATTATATAGCATAAAGGATGGACGGGGAATTGGCGGTTTCTTTTGGCAGATGTGTTATATGAGGCTATTTTATCGGATAATTATATTATTGCTCCATATTTACTATCAGGCAGGAGTTGTCGTCCGGTACCGACGCCAGCAGTTCCAATGCCTTGTTAAAAAGCCGCTCTCTCCATTCATATTCCTGTTCAGGAGGTAATTCCGGCCTGCCGAATACATGGCTGATGTTATTCCCTCTAAGAATCCTGCTGCAGCCTGCCCATTCTGATATCTGAGTGAGGTTGGTGACGTGTACGACGGGGATGCCTACGCGCTCGATCTCACAGGCGATGTAGGCGCCGCATCTGGAGCTTGTACCGCAGGTTGAGGTGAGGATCACGCCGTCGGTCTCACTTTCACGCAGGGAAACTGCGATTTTGCGGCCGAACTCCTGGCTGTTTTCGACGGAGACCATTACGCCGGCGGTGGAGTAGAACGTGTCGGATACTTTGCGGATGCGCCCGGCCGTCTCTGCTTTGCGTGCCGCGTCAAGCGGTACCAGGCGGTTGGGGTCCTCCGTCACGTATTTATTGTCGTAGCCCTGGTGGCTCACCTCGTATTCCTCGGGCATTAAAGTATCTTTTCCCAAGAAGGAGTAAATGCAGAACTTATCGGAACCGACAGGCGTCATGTTATCGGGATTTCCGCGTGGAACCAACCCGCCGTCCGTCACAAAGGCGATCTTTGCCTCAGACAATTTTTTAGACAGCGTTGGCATAGGCACCTCCTGCGACGGAGAGATACATACTTCGCTGCGGTAGGATTCTCCGCGAAATTTAGCCAGCAACATGTCGATTCCCCTGACTGCGGCGGGAACTTGGTAGTCAATATCCTGGAGACCGCACACTGCCGGCTGTTTCTCTCCGTTACTTCTGTGATGTGCCGGATTCCATACAATATCCGCATATTGTTTAGGCAAAGTAATTTCCTCGCAATCTGTCTAACGCCAGAACGATTATCACTGTATCTTATCGATAATAAGCCTGGCCAGTCGTTTCTCTGTCGGTCAGAAAACTAATTTAAGGATTATATGGTCTTTCTCCTCAGATCGAATTCCTGTTTTGCTACAGTATACTCTGTCATTTCTGTTGGCTCAAGAGGGAAGGTCAGCCCGGTCTTGACCTTTTTCAGCTTTTCAAAATAGATCATGTAGTTCTCATGCATGCCGCCTTTGACCCATTCCATGATGATGCCCACGTAGGCGTACGCCTCAAGGCGGGCCAAAATATACAGTTCATCTTCTCCCAGCCTGTATCCTATCTGAGCATATACCGTGAGGATGTGTATTTTCATCAGCTCAAAGTATGATTCTACAAGCGATTCTGAGAGGGAATTTTGTCCTACGTAATGAAAGACCTCCATGTAAAATTCACGGTTTTCCAGCATATATTTGCAAAGGCAGACAAAACCATCCAGATAGCGGTCCGGATCGGAGAAGGTATTGATTACGGGCAGGGTCTCGGAATAAAAGATCCAATGGATCAGATCGTATTTATCACGAAAATGGTAATAAAAGGCATTCCTGCTGACCCCACATTTAGTGGTAATATCTTTGATCGTTATCTGGCTGAGTCCTTTCTGCGCCATCAGTTCTCTCAAGCAGGAGCCCAGCGCAGCCTTCGTAATCTCTGTTTTTGGCATAACGTTCGAGTCCCTTCTCCCGGCGCCATTCCTCAATCGATAACAAAATTATAACATTCTGCATTATAACATTCTGTATTATAACATTCTGCGACTTTATACCTATATACAGACATTTTTTTATTTTTGTGTGAATGCCACAGCGGCCAATTTCTTAAAAGCCGCCGCCGCGGTGGTTTTCCGCTGGCGGCGGTTGAAAACGTCTGCGGTATCTTTGCCGTACCGGTTATTCTTCGATTATGGCATGCTGTCCCTCAGGAGGGGTTTTTTCGAGCATGTGAAGGGCCTGCTCGACTCTTTTTTCTCTGTAGGCTTTTTCGCTGGGCAGAGGAAGGGTTGGATCGCCAAATACATGAAGGACGCTGTTGCCGCGGAGAATACGGTTTGAGCCCATTCCTTCCGCGATCTTCGTCAGGTTTGTCACCTGGATTACCGGAATTCCGGCGCGCTGGATTTCTTTTGTGATCATGGACCCGCCACGACTGCTCGTGCCTCAGGTAGAGGTCTCGATCGCGGCGTCGCACATGGCCTCTTTTAGCGCCTTGGCGATCCCTTCACCGAACTCTTTGCATTTTTCCATCGGGGTCATGACTCCCGCCGTCGAATAAAAGACGTCGTCCAGACTGCCGATCACGCCCTCCTTTACCATCTTGCGCAGGGCGTCGACCGGCACGAGCCGGTTGGGGTCCTGAAGTACGAAGGCGTTATTGTATCCCTGGTGGCTGACCTCCCAGTCTTTCGCGTCCAGAGTTTCCATACCGTCGATCGAGTAGCGCTTGTATGCCTTGGAATTTGTCGGGACCTGATTGTCCGGGTTGCCGGCAGGAACCAGGCCGCCGTCGGTGACCAGCCCTATCTTACACTGTGAAAGCGGTTTGCTGAGAGAGGGGATCGGTATCTCTTCGTGGTTGGGCATGATGACCTCGGTACGGTATGTCTTTCCGTCGTGCTTTGCCAGCAGCATATTGATACCGCGCTCCGCGGCCGGAATGGCGTAATCAATGGCGACTGCCGGTCCGCTGCCGTGGTAACGCTCCGCTTTGCCGTCCTGTATCGCGTCGCCCGCGATCAGGCGCTTTGCGAAGCCGGCAATCTGATTTATGACCGACGTCATATTGCGCGCGTTATTGTCGCTCTGGAGGATATAGCAGCGGTTTTTGTAAAGGTCCGTGCCGGGGTTTTCCGCATAGAGCGCTGTTACGGCGGGAATATTCAGCTGTTCCGTGACCGCGGCCGTGGTGGCGCCGCAGCCCAGGCCGTAACGTCCGGCGTTGAATCCGGGACCGGCGACGAAGAGGTCGGCCTTCGCGTCGCTTACTATTTTTACGATCTGCGGGAGGATTTCTTCCGTATGCTCCGCGATGGTGTTGTCGCCGCAAATAATGGTCTTAACGATCTCATAATCATCGCCGAGCGCCAGAGCAAGAGCCGCTCCCGGGCCGACGGCGCCGTCTCTTTCGGAGAGGCCTACGCTTGCGGTATCTTCGCCGCCCATCCCCGCGTAAAACTGGTTGATGTAATGAACAACTCTCTTTTTAGTCATTTTTCTGCACCTCCTGCCTGATGTCGCTGTCAGTTGTCATATAGTAATCGCCGAGCTGAGACCATATGCCCTGATAGCAGAAATTTGTCGTATGCTTAAAGGGGCCCCATGGATCTACTCCAAGCAGACAGGGGACGTTTGTTTTTTCGCCGACAAGCCGTTCGACCCGGGGATGGTCGAGATCCCAGTTCCTGCCGCTGTTGATGACTGCGTCTACCTTCGGGTCCGCGATAACCAGCATGTCTCCCGGCTGGTCGTTGGAGACAGCCGAAAGGTTCAGCACAGTCGTCATGCCGAGCCGCTGGCACCAGTTGAATGTCAGCGCCGAATCAAGCTGACAGTGGCCCATACCGGATTTGTTGAGCATAACGCAGTCCGCCTGCAGCGTATCTTTACACAGTGTGGCCGCGATCATTCCCATGGTGTCTTTTGCGTCGATTTTCATCACATTATTGGCGAAGACGACGCCGACGAATTCAAGATCTTTGCCGTGACGCTTCATAAGTTCTTTGATGTAAACTTCGTTTTGCAGATAATAGTTAGGTTCCCAGTAACGCCAGACCATCGCGCCGTCAAGGATCTCCGTGGGCTGTACCACGATCGGCAGGAAGTTAAGGGCGCTCTGCCCGTAGTAAAGGAAATTCCACGTATCGTGCGAGGCCATGTGCGTAACCAGATAGGCGACTTTGGGGAGTTTTTTTCCTGCCGGAATGGGTTCGCGCTCAAAGACTTCGCTCTCATCCGGTTTCATGTTGATCGCCAGTTTTGCGAGATGGACGTTGATCGCCAGCGAAGCATGTTTCAGCGCCTCAGCGTAGCTCGCGTCCGAAACGCCTTCGCCCGGCGTCGCGTCCAGGCAGATATGGAAGTGCCTTGAGAAGTTGCTGTATTTGGCGCAGGGGCCCCCCATGTCCAGGTAATATTTGATATTGCACTTCGCGTAGTAGATATCGGAGACGACGACTCCCTTCAGGGCTACTGTACGTCCCTCTCCCATCGGAGCCAGCTTGCCCCATATGCCTGGATAGGACTCCTCCGGATGGTCGGCCTTGCAGCGAGGCTGCATGACATCGTGAATGCCGAGGATACGGCAGCTTTCGCCGGGCCTTACCAACTGGATATCGAGCGAACCGAACAGGTCGCTTGCCGCTGTTTGAAGCAGCTCCTCCTTGTTGATAGTGAGGACGCCGTCCGCCAGAGATGTTTCACTGCCGAACCGAACGTCGTGAACATTGACATAATCAAGCTGTAGTCTTTTGCCCATATTTCACGCACTTCCCTTCGTTCCAATTTAGATGTTAGATGATGCTTATTGCTGATACGCTTGCGTGTCTGTGCTGTTTTTAATAACCTGCGCGTTCCTGCGCGGGGTAGGACTTACCACCCTATGGCTCCGTCTTGTGCAAGATCTTTGTCGTCCGCTCCGGCGATGGCGTTTGAGAGCGCCTCTATCATCCTGTCACGATCCCGCGGCAGCATTCCCTTTACAGGGACGGAGTTTGAAACGTGTGTGCCGACAAACAGGCAGGGAGCATGCGTTTTAGAGATTGCCTCAAGCAGCAGCCGTTCTTCCTCAAGCGCCTGCCGCGGCGTCAGCGGCCGGAAACTGCCGGTGGCGGCTTCGACCGCAAGCGGCGTGCCCGCCATAGGAGTCAGCGTCATTACCCTAATGGATATTGGATTGACTTCATTATACAGAGCAGCCGTATCCAACGCGTTCTGCCGCCACATCTCCCTGCCTCCAAGCCCGAGAATGGAACTGAGCCCATAGCTGAGTCCTACCCTGTCGAGCCGGTGGAGTGCCGCGACAATCTCCTTCGGTGTTTCGCCTTTACGGCAATTTTCAAGAATCCGCGCGTTTCCGGATTCTACGCCGATATAGAGTGTATCTAACCCACCACGCCGCAGCTCTTCCAACTGTTCATCGGTCTTCTGTGCAACGTCGTCTGCCCTGGCGTACATTGAGAACTGCGTAACGCCTGGAAGGTAACGGCGGACCAGACGGAATATATCCGCCAGATAGCGGCTTTTGAAGGCCAGGACGTTGCCGCCCAGAAGAAACATTCGTGTAGCCTGCTCTCCCTGGGCAACGAGCTCTTCGAGATTCTCGCAGAGCATCTCCGGCGATAGGAGCTGCAGCGGCGTATTCCCGTCGGAGTAGCGGCAGAAGGTGCATCTTCCGTAGCTGCAGCCAAGGGATATTTCCAGTAACGCGCTCTCGTTTTCGAGCGGCGGACGGTAAACTGTTTCTTCTAAAGTTGCCATGACAAGCCCCTGCCTTTATCGTTATCCTCAGTCTGGCGTCTTTCACATGCCGTCTGAGGCCATATATTTATTAAACGCCCTGTTCCCTGGCCTTCTTTGGGCTGGGGAGTGTGCATACGAGTCCGATGCCGATCAGCGAAACGACGCCCGCGCAGATGAAGGCCGTGGAAGTACCGACGACCTTTGCCATCAAAGAGGCTCCGATAGAGCCCAGGCCAAAGCCTATCATCGTCAGTGAGAGTATCGTGCCGACATTCTTAGTACCGAATCTGTCAGCGGCGATCGGAGCGAAGCAGGCCTGCGTACCGCCGTATGAAAAGCTGAGGAGGCAGAAACAGAGCACATACAGATTGCCGGTTGAGATCGTCAGCATTGCGACTCCGAGCGCCGTGATCAGGAAGCTGACGGCGAAGGCGGACTTGCGGCCGATCTTGTCGCTGACCGTGGGGATCACGAAGCGCCCTCCAACCTGACAGAGCGACGCCGCGCTTACGCCGAGTGTAGCCATTGCGGCAGTCAGCCCTCTGTCCGCGCCGTAGCTGACGAATATCGCGCTCAGCAGCAGATACGCCGGGACGGCGCAGAAATAGAGTCCCATCAGCGTCCAGAATTCCTTTACGTGGAAGACTTCGCTTACCTCATACTGCTTCTTCGTGGTAACGATGGCTCCCGTCCCCGTGTAATCGGACATATAGTCTTTGGGCGGATTTTTCATCGTCAGGGTGCCGAAGATTCCCACCGCGGCATATACCATCGCCACCGCCATAAAGGATTTTGAAAAGCCGTAATTTTTCAGCCACTGACTCACGATTGGGCTGAATACTGTGGCCGAAAGTCCCAGCATCGCCAGCGTCAGTCCCGAGGCCAGCCCCTTTCTGTCCACAAACCACTTGGGCATCAGAGAGACGATGACATTGTAGACGATGCCGTCGCCGATGCCAAAGAGACCGCCAAAGGTGATGAACATCGCCCAGAACATGTCCGAGGGAAGGATGGCGGTGAGCAGCCAGCCAAGGACCATGAGAATATAGCCGACGACGAGGGTCAGCTTGACGGTGGTTTTCTGCTGCATACGCCCGCCAACGAAGTTGCCGACACAGAATACGGCAATGAAGATTGTGAACGGAAGGCTCGCGCTGGGTGAATCCACGCTGAAATGTTTCATCACGTATGGCTGAAAGAGGCTGTATGTATAACATACGCCCATGATCAGCATGCAGATCATGCCGAAGAATAAAATGGCCCATCTGTTTGTATTAGTGCTGTCTTTCACAAAGTAACACTCCTTAATAGAACCAGAATTTTGACATATTGCCACACTAAGAAAACTTGAGAAAAAATATAAGCAGGAAAAATGGCGCGTTTTTGCCATTTACCTATCGGTGCCGCCGAAGAAGTTCCCTCCTTTCCGGTACCAGACTAATATAAAGAAGTCATATGCGGTATTGACAAAGAAAGAACGATGCACAAAAAGCAGACAAAGAGTCTGTTTTGCCAAGAAATTTTGGGGGAATGTTTGTTTTTTGATGTTTGGTAATGAATAAAAAGCAAAAGAAAACTTCCCGGCCAGGCTATGGCCCGATCGGGAAGTTCTGGAAAAATTACCTTGGAGCTTAGCGCCGGCGGACTATACCAGCAGCCCCTTTTCCTTAAGTATGTCGATGAGGTGTTCCCTAGCGGCGCGGTCGGCCTCTTCGATGAGCTCCGGCTTGTGCGCGGCGATGTATTTCGCCGCCTTTCCCGTGTCTCCGCCGAGCGCCAGATCGTTATAGAGCGCGCCGACCAGTCTTTCGAGCGGTTTAGGCACGGAGATATCCTTCTCCAGGCTGCGGCTGTGAAGGGAGCTTTCCAATACCTGAAAAAGGCCGGTAAGATTGTCTGTGTCGACGGACATCTCTCCGGCGAAATTTTCCGCGTCGGAGCCGTTGTCAAAGACATCCGCCTCAGTGACGCGCCCCTCGTCTATTCTCGTTACGACCCATACGCGTTCGCGTGGGCTTTCGTTCATAAAAATCCCTCCCTGTACTTTGCTTGCCTCTACTATAGGAAAAATCAAATATGGCCGGAGGGTAAAAATAACGATAAACGGCGGCGGTTTAGGCCGGTTTTACTAACCGGATCGGTGTGGAGGTATGAAAATTAGCCGCCCGTGGCCGCGCCGCAGAGCAGCGTCATTTTTATCGTTTTCGCAGCGTTTGCAGTAAATTACCTTAACTTAAAGTAAGAAAGATGTCACTGCCGGGTATCGCGGACTGCCCAATGTCTGTCAAATAGTTTGATGTATCTGCCGTCGTGTTTTATGTTTGCTGCTTGACAAAGCGGCGGCCGCGCCGTTAGAATGTTTGAAACTCTATTTTATCGGGAGGGCTTTGCGTGAGAAACTTTTCATATATGCAGATGTGCATGATGATGTGCGATAGCGGCAGAGCCACTCTGAGACAGTAGACGAAAATTTTCGTAATCTGTTCAGTCGGCTCTGCTTTTTTAAGCAGAGCCTTTTTTATTACTTTAAGGGGGATATTTTGATGGATGATAATAAAAAACGCGGTTTTATGACTAAGGCGCTCCACTCGGGCTGGAGCTGCGATTCAGCGACGGGAGCGGCGGGGCTGCCGATCTATGCCTCCTCTGCCTTCCAGTTCCACGACAGCGCCCATGCCGCGGGGCTCTTCAACCTTGAAGAGGATGGTTTTATCTACTCGCGGCTGGCCAATCCGACCGTTCAGGCCTTTGAGGCGGGACTGAACGCTCTCGAGGGCGGCGTGGGGACGCTGGCTACCTCCTCGGGGCAGGCGGCCTTCGCCCATCTTATCACGGCGCTCTGCTCATCCGGCACGAATCTGGTCGTCTCGCGCAAGGTCTACGGCGGAACGCTGACGCTGCTGCAAAATATCTTCTCGCGCTTCGGCGTGGAGACGATCCTCGTCGACAGCGACCACCCCTGTCAGGTGGAACAGGCGGTCAATGACGAGACTCGCGGCATCATCACCGAGATCATCGGCAACCCGATGATGAATGTCGCGCCGCTGGAGGCGCTTTCGCGCATCGCGCGCCGTCAGGGAGTGCCGCTCATCATCGACAACACCTTCGCGACGCCCGCGCTCTGCCGTCCCATCGAATGGGGGGCGCACGTCGTAGTATATTCGACGACGAAATATATCTCGGGCAACGGCAACCTCATCGGCGGCGCCGTCGTTGACGGAGGCAACTTTGACTGGGCCGCCTATCCCGACAAATTCCCCGAACTTGCGAAGCCAGACAGGGCCTATCATGACATTGTATTTACCGAGCGTTTCGGCAAGGCTGCGCTTGCCGCGAAGCTCCACGCCGCGATCCTGCGCGACCTTGGCGGCTGTCCCTCGGCCTTTGACGCCTATCTGCTGCACCTCTCGCTCGGCACGCTCGGCCTGCGTATGGAGCGTCACAGCGCGAACGGCCTTGCGGTGGCCCGTTTCCTCGAGGCTCATCCGATGGTTGAGTGGGTCAGCTATCCGGGGCTTGCCAGCCACCCGCAGAACGACATGGCGAAGGTCTACCTCAAAGATGGCTGCGGCGGCATGATCGCCTTCGGCGTCAAGGGGGGCGTGGAGGCGGGGCGCAAGCTCGTCGACAGCCTCTCTCTCATTGGCCACATGGCGAACCTCGGCGAGTCGCGCACGCTGATAATCCACCCCGCCAGTACGACGCACAGCCAGCTGACGACGGCCCAGCGCGCGGCGGCTGGACTCTCGGACGGCCTGCTGCGCCTCTCAGTCGGTATAGAAAATGTGGAAGACATCATCGCGGACCTTGAAAAGGGTCTTGAGGCGGCGGGAAAATAACGATGAAAGAGGAGACAGGCTCCGTCTCGCTGCAAAACATAACGCTGCCCTCCGGCGCCTTCTTTGAGAGGCTGGAGCAGGTCTACAGCCGCTACGGCGAGGCGGAGGCGGACGGCGCGAACGTCATTCTCGTCTGTCACGCTCTGACCGGCAGCCACCGGCTCGCGGGCGAGAGACGCCCCGGCGAGCCCGAGCCCTGGTGGGGCGCCGTCGTCGGCGACGGCAAGGCGCTGGATACGCGCAAATACTGCGTCATTTGTTTCAATAACCTCGCAAGCCCCTACGGCAGCACCTCGCCGCTCTTTGAAAATCCCGCGGACGGCAGACGCTGGGCGATGAGATTTCCTATCCTTTCGCCGCGCGACACTGCTTTCGCGCAGAGGGAGGCGCTGCTCGCGCTGGGGATAGAGCGGCTGTACGCCGTCATCGGCGGCTCGCTCGGCGGCATGATCGGTCTGGAATATGCTGTCTCCTTCCCCGAAGAGGTGCCGCGCTGCGCGCTGATCGCCGCGCCCGACCGCCTCTATCCGCAGGCGATCGCCTTCAACGCCGTGCAGCGGCAGAGCATAAAAAGCGATCCCCTCTGGGCGGACGGCGACTACGAGGGCGCGGGGCCGGTGAACGGCCTCGCAGCGGCGCGGATGCTCGCAATGATAACCTACAAGAGCGAGCAGTCCTTTTCCCACCGCTACATGCGCGAAATGGCGCAGGGCTCCACGCGCGACTGGGACGGACAGTTCCAGGTCGAAAGCTACCTCCATTACCACGGTGAAGAGATCGTCAAGCGTTTCGACGCCAACTGCTATCTTTATTTGACAAAGATGATGGACCTGCATGATATCGGCGCGGGGCGCGGCGGCCTCGACGAGGGCTGGAAACGTTTTGCGGGGCGCAGACTGCTCGGCCTCGGCATTTCAAGCGACATGCTGTTTCCCAACTGGCAGGTGGAGGAGGCGGTGCGCGCCGCCGCAAAAAACGGCGTCGCCGCCTATTACGAAGAGATAGAGAGCGAGAACGGCCACGACGCCTTCCTGATCGACTTTGACCAGGTCGACGACTATCTGCGGTCGTTTTTACAATAGAAAGACAGTCAAAAATAGACGGAGGGGCCGCGGTTCACATCGCGGCCCCTCCGTTGTTGTGTAAAGGTTAGAAATACAGGTCCTGCGCGCCCTCTTCGAGCTTCTGCAGGCGCTCCTTCGTCAGCGTCTTTATCTTGTCGCTCGGTATTTTTTCAACCTCTCCGGCGATCACCTTTTCGCCGAGCTCCTTCAAATGGTCGGAGCCGTATCCGATCAGATATTCCTTGAAGGTGAGCAGGGCGTTTGGCTGGCAGATGTTGCGGATCTGTCCCGACTTCGCGAGGGACATGAAGCGGTCGCCTGTGCGCCCTTGGCGGTAGCAGGCCGTGCAGTAGCTGGGGATATAGCCGTCCTCGCAGAGCCAGGTCAACACCTCGTCCGGGGTGCGTTCATCGGAGACCTTGAACTGCGCCGTGTCCGGCTGTTCCGGTTGGCCGATCTCCTTATGATAGCCGCCGATGCCCGTGCACGAACCCGCGCTCACCTGGGAGATACCGAGGTCAAGCGCCCTGCGCCGCGTCTCCGGCGTTTCGCGTGTCGAGAGGATCATCCCCGTGTAAGGGGTGGCGACGCGGATGACGGCAATGATGCGCAGGAACTGTTCGTCGGTGGGGAGATAGGGGAACTTTTCCATATCGACGCCCTCGGCCTCGCGCATACGCGGCACGGAGATAGTGTGAGGCCCGACGCCGCACATCTTTTCCAGCGACTCCGCGTATAGCAGCTGGGCGACAGTCTCGTATTTATAGTCGTAGAGCCCGTAGAGCACGCCTGTGCCGACGTCGTCTATGCCGCCCTCCTGCGCGCGGTGCAGCGCCGTCGTATGCCAGTCGTAGTTGCTCTTCGGCCCCTTCGGATGCATCTTCGCGTAGGTGGGACGGTGGAAGGTCTCCTGGAAGAGGATGAAGGTCCCGATCTCCGCGGCCTTCAGCCGCCGGTATTCCTCAACGGTGGTCGCCGCTATGTTGACGTTGATGCGGCGTATCGAGTCGCCGCGGCTGTTCTTATAGGCGTAGACGCGTTTCATGCACTCGATGATGTAATCGAGGGGGATATTTACAGGGTCCTCTCCGGCCTCCATCGCGATGCGCTTATGGCCAAGGGCGAGAATCGCGTCGGCCTCCTGATCGATCTCCTCCATCGTCAGCTTCTTGCGGCACATCGCGTTATTACCGGCGTGGAAGCCGCAGTAAACGCAGCCGTTGATACAGTGGTTAGCGACATAGAGCGGCGCGAAGAGCACGATGCGCCTGCCGTAGATGCGCTCTTTGATCTCCTTCGCAAGCGCGTAAAGCTCATGTTCGAGCTGCGGGTCGTCGATCTCCAGCAGCACCGCCGCCTCACGGTGGGTTAGGCCGTTGCAGGAGCGCGCCTTATCGAGAATAGCACGCACCGCACCCGCATCCTTTGCGGTTTCTTTTGCCTCCGCAAGCGAACTTAATATCTCAGCGTCGTCAATGAAAGATGAATCCTGAAACTCCGTTTTGCTGTACATATTCGATCATCCTTTCTCTCCGCGCGGATCGTTCCGCCGCGAACAGTAATGTGATGTGACATGTGCCCCCTCCATACGGAAAAAACCGCAGAGACGGGATATTACCTGAATTTATTCTATTTTAACAGCAAGTGACGGGGATAACAAGGAGAAATGTTGTGATGGTGTCTCAAGATTATAGTAATTTTCCCTTGATATCCTCGTTCTGCTTAAAATCTGTTTGCTATAGCTCGGCAATAGTTTCTTCAAAAAACGTATGCAATATTTATTCAGAAGACGGCACTTTGTCCAAAATGTGTTTTACCAAAAGCCGTTTGGCTAATGAGGCATCTCGCTTGTAGATGGCATCTAAGATCTTTTTATGCTCCGTAGTAAATTCTTTCCATTTATCTTCTAAAATATTTTTATATTCATCCCTCTGATCATCTACCTCTGTCTTTATTGAATCAAAAAGTTTAATCATCAGGCTATTACCGCAAATTTGGGCAAGAGCCTTATGGAAAAGTTCTCCAATTTTTAAAATTTCGTCTCGATGCTCCCAATCAAGATTTATTTCCTGATTCACAACTTCCGCGACTTGATCTAATTCCTCCTTTGTTGCTCTTTCGACAACCATGTCGATAATTTGTGATTCCAGGAAAATACGCACTTCGATCAATTCAGAGATTGTGGCACTTTTATGTATATGTTCGATGAGCTCGTGATTTGCTATCTGCTGTAGGGCATTAGCGGTGACAAATGTACCGTTACCGGACTTCACTTCAAGAACATCGGCTAAGACCAGTGCTCTTAGTGATTCGCGTATACAATTTCTACTTACCTGAAATTCCTTGGCAAGGGCAATCTCACCAGGTATTTTCTCTCCGGGTTTCCAAGTGCCGCTCTTTATCATTGTTAATAATTGCTGCCAAACATTTTCATACAGCATAAGTTTACTGGCAGGTTTTATCATTGGCATAGAATCGTCCTCCTTGTGTGGTTTCAGTAATATTTAATATAAATAATGATCATAATAATTCTTACACATATTCTGTCACAATTTCAATAATATATTTCCCCCTAAATCTTGTATTGACATATATAAAAATATCAGATATTCTTTTTATTGTCCAGTTGTAGGACAGCAAGACAGGTTAAAAGTTTAAGGAGGCAAAAATTGTGGAATTATTGCGTATCTCCCGTGACCCCAAAAAAATGAGAACAGTTGTAATGGATGATGATGATTTTACGATTGAAGAGGTCGTAGCGGTCGCTAGATATCATGCTAAAGTTGAATTCTCTCCCGCTTTCATTGAGCGAGTCAACAAGTCTCGGGCTATTATTGATCGTTTCGTTGAAGAGGACCGTCCTGTATATGGAGTAACGACAGGATTTGGTGACAATGTTACAAAACGTGTAACTCCGGAAGACGCAGCTTTACTGCAGCTTAATATTGCACGATCCCATGCCGTATCAATGGGCGAACCACTAAAAGAAGAACAGGTTCGCGCTATTCAGATAGCACAAATTAACAATAGTGGCAGGGGTGTTTCTGGAGTATCAATTCAGTTGCTTGAACATATACGCGATCTCCTAAACCATAATGTTACGCCGTATGTACCGGGAGAGGGAGTTGTCGGAGCTCTTTCTACAGAAGGTCAGACCACCCTTCCTCTCATCGGCGAGGGAAAAGCTTATTATGACGGGAAATTGATGAGCGGAGCGGAAGCTTTAAAAGCGGCGGGGTTGACGCCTTATGTCTTAAAATCAAAAGAAGGGCTTTCTCTTTTGAATGGAACACCGGGTGCAACGGGGTTAGCCTGTCTTGCCACATATGATGCAGTAAGTGCGACTAAAGCTTCTGAAGTTATCGCGGCGTTTTCTTATGAGACAAATAAGGGAAATATTAAGCATTTAGATCCAAGGTTACACAGTGTAAAAAATCATTCGGAACAGCAAGAGAGTGCGGATAATATTTTGCGTCTGCTGGAAGGCAGTGAAATTTCAAAGAAATACGAAGGTTACCGCATGCAGGATGTTTATTCATTACGCTGCGCTGCACAAATGATCGGCGGAACAAAACGGGCAATTAAAGAAGCCTATATTGCAGTCACGGAAGAGCTGAACTCTTGCTCTGACAATCCTATTATCTATCCAACTACCGATGGAGATGGCGTGGCCCTTATGGGAGGTAATTTTGACCGTGCTTATCTCTGTATACATATGGATGCTCTTTGTATTGCTATGACTCATTTGGGAAAATTAATAGAGCGTCGCACGGATCGTTTAACGAATCGGCATTTCAGTGATTATCCGCCTTTTCTAGTAAAAAATCCCGGCCTGAATAGTGGGTTTATGATTATACAATATACATCTGCAGGCCTAGTAGCAGAAATGAAAGTTCTTTCACATCCAGTTTCAGTAGACTCCATTCCAACTTCGGCCAACCAAGAAGATCCCGTCTCCTTTGGGTTTTACGCAAGTCGCAAAGCATGCGAGGTTGCAAAGAAGTTGGAGTATCTAAACGGCATTGAATTAATGACGCAGGTTCAAGCCATGGATTTTATGGAGGAGGGAGATTTAAAACACTCTCCCGTTATTCAGGCGATATATGATTTGGTACGTTCGAAAGTTCCAACAGTTGAAGAAGACCGTCACTTTTATCCCGATATTGTCTCTGTGTGCGGAATGTTAACATCGGGTGAAGTGTTGGCTTGCGCAGAGGAACTAGTCGGAGAGTTAAAATTTTAGCGAATGATTTTCTAAAAAAATAGATAGTTTATTTTTAACTCCACCTTAGTGTGAAAAGTAGCTATACGCAGTATTAGCGTCGTTAAATGTCGACAATGCAACTCCAAAATACAGGTATTACATACTATATCGCCTAGGTGGAGTTAAATATATAAGTACTGAATTTTAAGACTGACTATACGAAGTCAAGAGGAAAGTAACAAAAAAGAGTAAAAGAACTAGGAAAACATCGTACCTTGACAAAAGCATACAGAAATTGACCTCTTCCCAAGCCAGAAGTCAGAAACGAGAAGTAGTTTGTGATGGCATCCTAAATCAGGCAGCCATTGAAACGAATACCTCGTTTGTATAAAGCATGTGGAATATAACGCGTATGAGTTTTTTTGAAAGATGTCCCAAAGCGACAAAGTAATGTTTTCCCTGGGCAATCTTGTGCTCCATATAGTTTCGAAAGTCACGGCAGTGGATAGAACAGAGCCTTGCCGCCTGCATCAGAGACCAGCGCAGATATGTCGAACCGTGTTTGACCATAGGCGTGTTCGCCGCGTTGAACTTGCCGGATTGATATGTGGACGGGTCAAGTCCAGCGAAGGCCTGAAGCTGGTCAGGTTTTTTGAAGCGTCGTATATCGCCTATCTCCGCAAGTATGACGGCGGCGGTACGAAAGCCAATACCAGGAATCGTCAGCAGCGGCGTATTTATTTCAGCGACCATAGCCGCGATCTGTCTGTCCAAAAACGCGATCTGTCGTTTAAAGAAACGTATCTGCTCAATGACCTGAGAGAGTTCTAAAGAAAGAGCCTTGCTTGTTCTGGCAATAGAATTCTTCGCCATTGATTTTATTGCCTCAGCCTTTTCTCTCCCATACCTGCCCTTTGATGCGTAACGCAGGATATTTGTCAGCCGGTCGATGCGACACGCGGCAATCATATCCGCCCCCGGCAGTTCTGCCATAAGCGCCAGTGTAGACGCCTGCCCCGTTCTGAGCCCTAAAGAGGGCAGTTCTGGAAAAAGCAAGTCGACCATTCTGGACATGGAAACCTTTGATCTGCTGCAAATGGCAACTAGCCTGTGCCTGTGGCGTGTAAGAGACTTTAGCTCCTGAATCTGGTAAGATACAGTGACAGGACTTGAGACTTCTGACATCAGTATCCCCGCGATACATTTTGCGTCGGCCTTGTCTGTTTTTGTTCTGCGCAGTGAAATTGCCTGTCGATAAAGCTTCACGCGCAAAGGGTTGAACACCACGGGTTGAAATCCGCTGGAACGGAGGAAAGCCACAAGGTTTGCGCTGTAATGTCCGGTAGCTTCAAGTCCTGTCCTTATCTGAGAAGAGTCTGCGCTCTTTCCGGAAACAGCCGAAATGGCGGCAATGAGCTTTGAAAAACCTTCCTTGTCGTTCGAAAAGGAGAAAGACTCCCGCAGACACGTGCCAGAATCGCCAAGAATGCAGCAGTCATGCTTATCCTTGGCAACATCAATACCAACATAAATCAAGACCATCCCCACTTTCAAAAAGAAACAGCACGCTGGGAAACCACATACTTTTTACCAACGGATCCTCGTTATATATGAACCGTCGAAGCGGTATCTGACTAATCACCGGTCAAGTAAAAAGCTGTGGCTGGAGCCTTTAGGAAACCGTCTATGCGGTAGGAGGTTATACCAGCCCACAGCGTCTGTATGTTTTGTACAAGAACAATACTATGAAACGTGCTCTTGAACAACTAACTTATTATACGAGGAGGTTAAAAAAATGTTGGCGCCCTGGGAAAAGAAGTTTTGTGGCTTTATGTACTCGGTCCAAAGCATTTTCATCGTCGGATGTATTTTAGCCTGCGTTGGAATTATGTGCGTGCAGATCGTACTTCGTTACGTATTTCATGCGCCGCTTATGGGAGTGGAAGAACTTTTGTACTTTCCGACTATATGGCTGTATTTACTTGGCGGTGCAAATGCGTCGCTTGAGCGGTCTCATATAGCGTGCGGCGTAATTAACGTATATGTTAAGAGTGAACGCACGATGAAAATTTTAAATCTGTTTCAGGCTTTGGTCGTGATCGGTGTCGGAACATGGCTACTTTATTGGGCTGTTTGGTATCTTAGCTATGCTTTGAAAGTTAATAAAGTCGGAACAATTATTCACTACCCGCTGGTTATTAATGACGCCTCTCTTGTTGTTGGTATTTTCTTAATGATTGTTTACGCAGTCTTTGAGTTTAAGGAGTATCTCTGCGAAATCTTCTCCAAAAAAGTAAACTAGGAGGTTCATAAATGCTTACTATTGTGTTGTTGGATATTTTATTAGTCATAGTGTTGTTGATACTTGCTGTCCCTCTTCCGTTTTGCTTTGGCGGGGCTCTTCTTTTTATGAGCGTGTTTGGTGAAGTTTCAATGAAGAGCATGATGTTATGGGGATTTTCTCAAATGTTGAACCCTATTCTTTTGGCAAGCCCCTTGTTCATTCTCTCCGGCACTCTGATGGGCGGCTCAGGAATAGCAAAAAGGCTGCTTGACTTTGTAGATGTGTTTATCGGACATATAAAAGGCGGACTTGGCGTGGTTTGCTGTTTTACATGTGCCGTTATCGGAGCCATTTCCGGCAGTGGTTTTACAGGTGTTGCCGCTACTGGGCCAATCCTTATTCCAAGAATGGTTGAACAAGGCTATCCTCGCGGGTACGCAACAGCGCTGCTGACAGTGTCGTCCATTTTAGGATTGCTTATCCCTCCCAGCGCGATCATGATATTGTACGGCTGGGTTACGGGAACGTCTATCCTTGCCTGCTTTATGTCTACAGCCGGTCCTGGCTTGCTTATCACCGTCAATCTTTCAATTTTAAATCTATATCTGGTGCGGAGATACAATATGCCCCTGGACATAGACTCGATTGAGACGGTACGTCAAAAGAGAAAAGAGCTTGGCTCAAGAACTATAAACGCCCTGCCCGCACTTTTAATGCCAGTTATCATACTTGGTGGAATCTATGGCGGTATATTTACGGCAACAGAAGCAGCCGCCGTATCGGCGGCATATGCGATTCCCGTCGGTTTCTGGATATATAAAGGATTTAAGAAAGGTGATTTCTTTAAGCTTTGCCGTGAAGCAGCCACATCCTCTGGCGCTTTGATGACAATGATCCTTTTCTGTCTAATATTGAGCCAAACATACGTAATTCTCAAGGTGCCGCAGGCTCTGGTAGAATTTATGTTTAGTATCACGCACAATAAGTTCATACTTTTAATTATGGTCAACATATTCCTTTTCACAGTTGGCATGATCGTTAACGACGGTACGGGAATGATACTTTGTGCTCCTATGTTGCTGCCGCTTGTGCAAGAGCTGGGTATCACGCCAATCCACTTTGCCGCGATTATGGGAGTGAACCTTGCTATGGGCGGAGTAACGCCGCCGTATGCAAGCATCCTATATCTGGGAATGCGTGTCGGTAAGTGCTCGTTTAATGAAATTCTCAAACCGACGATTATATTCTTAGTTTTCGGTTATCTTCCCGTAATACTATTGACCACATATTGGGCACCTCTGTCGCTGTTCATCCCGAGCCTTTTTGGCTTAAATTAAGAAAAACGTTACTGGATGAAGCAACTCTGTAGGGGTTGTTATCATAAATCAAATAATATCAGGAGGTAATATGATGAACTACCGTAAGTTTTTCCAGTTAGTCGCAATTATTATCGTCGTATTGTTAGCTCAAAGCGGGGCACAGGCTGCAACGTGGAAACTTTCTCATATGAGGGCGGAAGGTTCAGAAGTCGATGCCGATACAAAGTGGTTTGCAGATGAGGCTAAAAAAGCGACAAACGGAAGAGTCAATATCGCTATTTATCCGTCAAGTGTGTTAGGCGACTATAGTGTTGTACAGGAAAGAATCAGCATCGGCGACGTAGAGATGATGCTTGCATGCATCAATTCTACGGTGGATAGGATGGCGATGCTTCCTGTTTTTCCGTTTATAGTGAAAGATTGGAAGGAAGCAAGAACCGCCTATGGGCGCGGAGGCGTTATATACCGTGAGATGGAAAAGCTCTTTGATCGCCAGAACATTCACATGCTGACGGTTTGGCCGGCATATTTTGGCGGGATTATTCTCAGCAAAGATGCGAAGGGGTTAAAGGATCCTACGGTTAAGAAAAACCTTAAATTGAGAACTCCTTTTGACGTTGCCTACTCTCTCGTTCTTGAATCTCAAGGGTTTATGGCAACACCTATCGCTCTGAGCGATACATTTTCAGCTATGCAGACGGGGATAGTTGACGGTGCCATCGGTGCGGGAGCGGAGGGGTATTACTCAAATTTCCGCGACATGGCAAAGGTTTATCTCCCAATTAACGATCACTTCGAGTGCTGGTTTTTTATTGTAAACAAAGACGTATGGAACGGCCTCTCTCCGGAAGACCGTGACAAGCTGACAAAGCTCGCAAATAAATTACATGACAGGCGTTGGGCGGAAGCGCCGAAAGCCCAGGCGATGCATGAAAAAAATCTTGAGTCAGCCGGTATAAAGGTTATCAGATACACGGATAAAGAAATGAATATAATTCAGGAACAGGCGAAAAAGAAGGTGTGGCCTGCGCTGTATAAAGAGAATCCTGTCGTTTCCGAAAAACTAATAAACGAAGTGCTTAACTCGCTGAAGAAATAAATTAATTTCCAAGGCATATGAAAATCTGAGGCTGAGTTCAGAGGTAAGATAATCAAAACAGCCTAGAAAATATTAACTGTTATTCTATAAAACGGCTTCGTAGTAGATCTGCGAAGCCGTTTTTAGCTTTTATTATGTGGATGATAGTAAACTTAACCTCTCAAGGGAGGAGCTGCGCATGAACATCTTGCCAGGCTGTTGTGATTTTAAGGCGAACAATCCTCACAGAACGGTGTTCTTGGTACCTGTTACTATTTTATCTTATACTCCCAACACCTCTCCACAAACCTTTCCGCTGCCTTTGGGAAGCCGGCGAAGTGCAGATGAAGATATGAGCCTAAGATGTTGTCTTTGGCATAGCCGGCGCAGTAGCTTTCGCCGGTGCGGTTTTTGGTGAATTGGAAGGCGTGGGGGATCTCGCAGTCGGGCTCGGCGCTGGAGAAGTGGAATTCGTGGCCGCGCAGCTCTTCGCCCTTTTTCGCGATGACGTTGTCGGATAGCGCCTTTGCCGTGACGTAGCCGACGGTGCGCAGGCTGTCGTTCATTTTGCAGCTCATGGGGATGAGGCCGCACATGCGGTGCGCCGCGCCGTCGAAGTCCTTTATCTCGCGCGTGAGGTACATGAAGCCGCCGCATTCGGCGTATATGGGCATGCAGGAGGCCGCGGCGCCGGCGATGGACTCTTTCATCGCGGTGTTTGCCGCGAGGCGCGCCGCGAAGACTTCGGGGAAGCCGCCGCCGAAGATTAGGCCGCCGCAGTCGGGGATTTTTTCGTCGTTGAGCGGGCTGAAGTTTACGATCTCCGCTCCCGCCGCCGCGAGGACGGCGATGCTTTCGGGGTAGTAGAAGGAGAAGGCCTCGTCGCGCGCGACGGCGATCGTTACCCTCTTTTCCGACCGCGGCGCGGCGTTGTCTTCCGCCCTGAGAGGCGGGGCGCTTTGGGCGATTTTCAGGAGCGTATCGAAGTCGATGGCCGGTTCGATCATCTTCCTGACGTTTTCGATGTGTTCGCGGTTGCCGTTTTCTTCCACCGGCAGTAGCCCGAGGTGGCGCTCGCGCACCTCCGCCTCCCTGCTGCGCGGCACGGCGCCGACGATGGGCAGGCCGAGACGTTTTATCGCCTCGCAGACCATCTCTCTGTGGTTTTCGGAGCCGTAGCGGTTGACGATCACGCCTCGGAGGTCAACCTCCGGGTCGTAGTCGAGGAAGCCTTTGGCGATCGCCGCCGCGCTCTCGCCCATCGAGCGGACGTCGATGACGAGCAGCACGGGGGCGTTAAGGGCCTTCGCGATCTGCGCGGTGCTGCTGACGCCGCCGCGCCCGCCGTCGTAGAGTCCCATGACGCCCTCGATTATCGAGATGTCAGCCTCTTCGGAGGCGGAGAGGAAGATTTTTTTCATCGCCGCCTCGTCGGTGAGCCAGGTGTCGAGGTTGTCGGCGCGTCCGCCTGCGGCGAGGCCGAGGTATCCTGGGTCTATGTAGTCCGGGCCGACTTTGTATGGATGCACGCGCAGGCCGCGCGCGGCGAGCGCCGCGACGATGCCGCTGGTGATCGTAGTCTTGCCGCTGCCGCTGTGAGCGGCGGCGATTAGCAGGCGGGGGCGTTCGGCGTCCACCTTATTTTGCCTCCGTGGATCGCGGATTTTCACCGTCGGCGCGTCGGGCGGGCGCGTCGGCCTTCAGGTGCATGATATCAATGATGTAGTCGAGGTCGAGATTTTTTTTCGCCTGCGCCGCGAGGGCGTCGTAGGCCGCCTCTTTGGCCGCCGCTGTGGAGACCGCTTCGCGCTCGGGCAGGCCGCGTTTTTTGCGCAGGCGGTTAAGCCACACGGTGCGGAAGAGGTCGTTATGGAAGGCGTTGTGGAGGTAGCTGCCGCCGGCGCGCAGTTCGCCGTCGGCGAGGCCGTCGGGCCTGCTGTCAAGCTCAAACAGCGGCGCGAATCCCGGCTCTTCCCGCAGCGGGCGGGTCTCTCCAAAGTGTATTTCGTATCCGTCGACGGCCGCCGCCTCTTTGAAGTATGGGTGTATCGTACGTCCGCGGCGGCGGATGGTGGTCTTTTCCTCGCCGAAGGTGGTGACGACGGGCAGCAGGCCGAGTCCCTCGATCGCGGGGATTTTATCGTTGTCGCGGAGATGGCGGTCGTCTATCTCTTCGCCCATCATCTGGTAGCCGCCGCATAGCCCGTAGACGGTGCCTCCGTTTTGGTAGAAGCGGCGTATCTCGGCGGCGAGGCCGGAGTCGAGCAGGTACTTCATGTCGAGCACGGTGCTCTTGGTTCCGGGCAGCACGACGGCGTCGAGCGAGGCGACCTGCGCGGGGGAGGCGAGTTCGATTATCTCCACGTCCGGTTCGAAGCGGAAGGCTTCGATGTCCGTATGGTTGGAGACGCGCGGGAATTTTACGACGCCGACGCGGAGCTTGTCTTTGCTTTCTGCCGTTTCACCGCGGTGCCAGTTGATGCTCATGATGTCTTCGCCCTCAATGACGATGTCCGTGAGCCAGGGCATGACGCCGACCACTTTGACGCCGGTCTTTTTTTCGGTGAATTCCACCGCGTCTTCGAAGAGCGAGAGGTCGCCGCGGAATTTGTTGAAGATGATCCCCTTTACGCGGCGGCGGTCCTCGCCGAGCAGCTCAAGGGTGCCGACGACGGAGGCGATGGCGCCGCCGCGGTCGACGTCCGCGACGAGCAGCACGGGGATGTCGGCCTCCTGCGCGACGCGCATGTTGACGATCTCCGCGGCGTTGAGGTTGACCTCCGCGGGGCTTCCCGCGCCCTCGCAGACCATCACCTCGTATTTTTCGTCGATGATGGCGAGCGCCTCGCGCAGAGTCTCCAGCCCCTTGCCCATGGTGAAGCTGCGGTAGTAGTTTTTATCGCAGGGGGCGTCGAATACTTTGCCCATCAGCACGATCTCCGAGGAGGTGTCTTTGCGCGGCTTGAGCAGTATCGGATTCATGTATGTCTGCGGCTCAACGCGCGCCGCCTCGGCCTGCACCCCCTGGGCGCGTCCCATCTCGAGGCCGTCGGGGGTGACGCAGGAGTTATTGGACATGTTCTGTGATTTGAAGGGGCAGACGGCGTATCCCATGTCGGAGAATATGCGGCAGAGCGCGGTGGTGATGAAGCTTTTGCCCGCGTCGCTGGATGTTCCCTGTATCATGATTCCTGTGCAGTTTTTCATATTATTACACCTCGGTTGTGGCGTTTGTCGTCTATATTTATTGGTACTTGTGGCGTATCGCGTTGTCTTTAAAACTCTATCCCGCGCCGCGCGGGCAGTCCCTCGTCGTAGTAGTGCTTTATCTTCTTCATTTCGGTGACGAGGTCGGCGCGTTCGACCAGCTCTTGGGGAGCGCCGCGTCCCGTCATTACGAGCTCCGTCTTCGCGGGGCGCGTCTCAAGCAGCGAGAGCGCCTCCGTGAGGGAGAGGCAGCCGTGTCTCATCGCCGCCATTATCTCGTCGAGGATCAGTAGGTCGGCGCCGCCCTCTTTGAGGATGTCTCGCGCCGCCGTAAGCAGCGGACAGGGCGAGGTGCAGGGGCCGCTGCCGCGTCCCTGCGGGCACTGGGCGAGGTTGATGCCGAGTCTTTCCGCGCTCTCGTGCTCGCCGCAGCGCCGGGCCTTCTGGAACTGGATGATGAAGACCCTGCCGCCGCAGCCCGCGGCGCGCATCGCCAGCCCGAAGGCGGCGGTGCTTTTGCCCTTGCCGCAGCCCGTGTATATCTGTACCTTGCCCTGTTCTTCGCCACTGAACATCGGCCTTTAAAATCCTTCGCTTCCGGCCACTTCGTCGGCGCAGACGAGGAAGTATTCGATGTCTTCGTCGCTGTGCGCGGCGCAGAGGAACAACGCCTCGAACTGCGAGGGGGCCATCAGGATGCCGCGGGCGGCCATGCCGCTCCAGAAGCGGGCGTAGCGGGCGGTGTCGCTCTTTTTCGCCTCGTCGTAGCTCTTTACCGGTCCGGCGGTGAAGAATATCGTCGCGAGCGATTCAATACCCTGCACGCAGGCGGCCACGCCGTATTTTTTGAATATTTTATCGAGGCCGGCGCGCAGACGCTCTCCCCGCGCGGCGAGTTCTCTGTAGATTAGCGGGTTTTCGCGCAGCGCCGTCAGCGCCGCGAACCCGGCGGCCATCGCCACGGGGTTTCCCGAAAGCGTGCCAGCCTGGTAGACGGGGCCTAAGGGGGCCACCATCGACATCACGTCGCGGCGTCCGCCGTAGGCACCGACGGGAAGGCCGCCGCCGATTATTTTGCCAAAGGTCCAGAGGTCCGGCGTCACGCCGAAGTATCCCGAGGCGCAGTTTATCGAGAGGCGGAAGCCGGTGATGACTTCGTCGAAGATGAGCAGCGCGCCGTTTGCCGCCGTGATTTCGCGCAGCCCCTCAAGGAAGCCGGGCGCGGGAGGAACGACGCCCATATTTGCACCTACGGGCTCGACGATCACCGCGGCGATCTCGTCCTTATGTGCCGCGAATATCTTTTTGATCTCTTCCAGGTCGTTGTAGCGGCAGGTCAGCGTCGCCGCCGCGGTATTCGCCGGCACGCCGGCGCTGTCCGGCTGTCCCGCGGTCGCGAGGCCGGAGCCCGCCTTAACAAGCATGCTGTCGGAGTGCCCGTGGTAGCAGCCCTCGAACTTCACGACCATTTCGCGTCCCGTGAAGCCGCGCGCCGCGCGTATCGCGGAGAGTACCGCCTCGGTGCCCGATGAGACCATGCGCACCATCTCTACGCCCTTGACGAGCTCCGTGATGAGGCGGGCCATTTCGACCTCCATCGCCGTCGGCAGGCCGAAGCTCGTGCCTTCGTGAGCCGCCTCGCAGACGGCGTCCACCACGGGGGCGTAGGCGTGACCAAGGATTAGCGGCCCCCACGAGCCGATGTAATCGGTATATTTTTTGCCGTCGGCGTCCCATATGTAAGCCCCTTCGCCGCGCGCCGCGAAGATCGGCGTCTGCCCGACGCTCTTGAAGGCGCGGACGGGGCTGTTGACGCCGCCGGGGATGAGGCTCTGGGCCTCTTCAAATAGTCTTTCGCACTGGCTCCGGCTCATTACAGCTCGCCCTCTTTCATCATCTTCGCGAGTTCGGGTGCGAAGTAGCTGACGATGACGTCCGCGCCGCCGCGCGCGAGGCAGACCGCCGATTCCGCAATGACGCGTTTTTCGTCGAGCCAGCCGCGCTCGGCGGCGGCCTTTATCATCGAATATTCGCCGCTGACGCAGTAGGCTCCGACGGGGACCTCGCTGGCCTCTTTCACGGCGCGCAGCACGTCGAGATAGGGAAGTCCCGGCTTTACCATGATCATGTCCGCGCCCTCCTCGATGTCGAGCAGAGCTTCGCGTACGCCCTCGCGCACGTTGCGCGGGTCCATCTGATAGCTTTTGCGGTCGCCGAAGGATGGGGCGGAGCCGGCCGCTTCGCGGAAGGGACCGTAGAATGCCGAGGCGTATTTCACGGCGTAGGAGAAGATCAGGGTATCATCCATGCCCGCGCCGTCGAGCTTCGCGCGGATCGCCGCGACGCGCCCGTCCATCATGTCGGAGGGGGCTACGATGTCGGCTCCCGCCTGTGCCTGAGAGAGAGCCGTCTTCGCAAGGAGGTCGAGCGTCGGGTCGTTGTCCACGGTCTCTCCCTTCAGCAGACCGCAGTGTCCGTGCGAGGTGTACTCACAGAGACAGACGTCGCCGATGAAGCACATATCGGGGAAGTGTATCTTGCCGACGCGCAGCGCCTGCTGGATGACGCCGTTTTCGTTATAGGCCTCGCTGCCGAATTCGTCCTTATGCTCGGGGATGCCGAAGAGGAGTATGGAGTTTACCCCCGCGCGCTGTACCTCTTCGAGGATGCGCGGGAAGGTGTCGGGGCTGTAGCGTTTCTGGCCGGGCATCGCGGGGATGTCTTCGATGATGTTGCTGCCCTCGCGGATGAATACCGGGTAGACGAGCATGGAGGGAGAGAGCCGTGTCTCCGCCGCCATGTCGCGGATGATTTTGTTTTTTCTCAGTCTTCTTGGACGTACTATCATCTTATATCTTCCTCCAGAGTATTTATGAGGCTCTCCAGGGTCGCCTTTTGAGCCGTTATTATCCGTTTAAAGCCCGCACGCCGCGCCTCCGCCGCCGTCTGTTCGCCGATGCAGCAGGCGCATTCTATCTCAAGCTCCGGCATGGCGGCCTTGAATCCGCGCACGGTCGAGGCGCTTGTGAATACCGCGGTATCCGCCCCCTGCGGGATTATCTCCGCCCGTTCATATATTGTCTCATAGAGCGGCAGTTCGGTGAAGTTTATCTTCAGCGCCGCAAGCTCCGCCGTCAGCTCCGGCGAACCCTCCTTCGCGCGGAGCATCAGCACCGGTGCGGTTTTCGCGAGCTCCTCGAGGCCGCGCGCGAGGTGTAACCCGTCGTAGACCTCCGGCATGTAGTCCGTGATAAGGCCGCGCTCTTTCAGCGCCCTGGCGGTCGCCGGGCCGATCGCCGCGATCTTCGCCGCGCCGAGGGAGCGGACGTCGCGTCCATTTTCCGCAAGCAGCTCAAAGAGCGCTTCGACGCCGGTAATGCTTGTGAAGCCAAGCCAGCCGTATTTTGAAAAGTCCGGCAGCTTCGCCTCTATCCGGCGCGTGCTGATGCAGGGCAGCTCCACGACCTCCGCGCCGCGCGCGCGGAGCATGGCGGAGAGTTTGCCCGCCCGTTCGCGCGGGCGCGTCACGATCACCTTGCGTCCGGAGAGCGGCAGGAAGCGTTTCCAGGCGAATCCCTCCGCGAGAGCCGTGACTTCGCCGACAATTATCAGCGCGGGGGAGCGCAGTTTTTCCTCAGCGCACCTGGCGGAGAGCGTTCCCAGCGTTCCCTGGATCAGTCGCTGCGCCGCGGTGCTCGCGTTTTCGACGGCCGCCGCCGGCGTGCCGCCGTCCATTCCCGCCCTTTGAAGCTCGGCGCATATCTCTGTGACGGCGCTGGCGCCCATGAGGAAGACGAGCGTGCCGCCGAGTTTCGCGAGGGCCTCGTAGTCTACGGGGGCGATGGTGCCCTCTTTGGTGTGCGCCGTGATGACGTGAACGGAGCGCGCGATGCCCCTGTGCGTTACGGGGATGCCGGCGCAGGCCGGTCCGCCGAGCGCCGAGGTCACGCCGGGGACCACCTCGAAGGGTATCCCCTCGCGGTTCAGCGCCTCGATCTCCTCGCCGCCGCGTCCGAACATGAATGGGTCGCCGCCCTTGAGCCGCGCGACGCGCCGCCCCCTCTTCGCCTCGCGCACGATGATCTCTTCGATCTCGCGCTGCGGCACGGAGAGGCCGCCGCCGGTCTTGCCTACGTTTATCTTTTCCGCCGAAGGTGGCATCATCGCGAGCACGCCGTCGCCGACGAGCCGGTCGTAGACTACGCAGTCGGCGGCCTCCAGCAGTTCGCGGCCGCGCAGGGTGAAGAGCCCCGCGTCTCCCGGACCGGCACCGATGAGCGCCACATGGCCCTTAGTCTGTGTCATAACTCTTCCCCCCTTGAAAGTTCCTGCGCGAGCTTCACCGCGATTTTTATGTTTTCCGCCGCCGGGCCCTTCGCCGAGCCGCGGCGGATATCGCAGCCGCTTTCGTCGGCGTACAGTCCGGTTATCTTTATCGTCTCTCCCGCGAGTGCGGCGAAGGCGCCGACGGGCGCGGTGCAGCCGCCGCCCAGCTCGGCGGAGAAGGCCCGCTCGGCTTCGGCGCAGGCCGCGGCCCCGCGGTCGCGTATCGCGTCAAGGTAGCGGTAGTCCTCTCCCGCGCGCCCCTGACAGGCGAGCACTCCCTGTCCCGGCGCGGGTATCATTTCATCTGTCTCAAAATATCGGGAGATGCGCCCGTCGAGTCCGAGCCGCTTTAACCCCGCCGCCGCGAGCACGAGGGCGGAAAATTCCCCCTCGTCGAGTTTGCGCAGCCTGGTGTTGACGTTGCCGCGCACCGGCTTGATCTCCACGCCGGGATAGAGCGCCGCGAGTTGTACGCGCCGCCGCGCCGAGGAGCAGCCGATCGCGCCCGATTCGATGTCCGTCCGTCCCTGCGGCAGGACGAGCGCGTCGCGCGGGTCCTCGCGCCGTGAGTAGGCGACGAGCGGCAGCGCGGGGTTCGCGTTCATCGGCATATCTTTAAGGCTGTGAACGGCGACGTCGATCGCGCCGGATAACAGCGCCTCCTCAAGTTCCTGCGTGAAGAGCCCCTTGATGCCGAACTTGTCCGAGGCCTCGGAGAAGGGTTTCATATTCCTGTCGCCGGTAGTCTCCATCGCGACGAGTTCGACCGCCAGTTCGGGGTGGGCGCGGGCCACCGCCTCCATCACGAGCTTTGTCTGCACGAGCGCGAGCGCGCTTTTTCGGCTTCCAAAACGTATTATCTTTTTATCCATCTTTTTTCTCCTCCAGAGCGGCGCGCTCCTCTTTCACCCATTCGTCCCAGACTGAGCGGAGCCTCTCCGCGAGCCTGTGCGTCAGCGCCGGCGAGAGCGCCCCCGCGGAGACGGAGGCCGAGACCTCGCCGCTTGTGACCAGCGAAGGGAAGAAGAAGCTGCACTCCGCCGCGTTGTCCGCGACGCTCACCGGTATGCCGCGCTCTTTCGCCGCCGCGCCGATGGCGGCGTTGACCTTTTCGTCGTCGGTCGCCGCCACCGCGAGCGCCGCGCCCTCAAGATCTTCGGGCTCCCAGCCCTTTCTCACGAGACGGCATTTCATCTCTTTGAACTCCGGGCCGAACTCGGGGCTGACGACAGTGACCGCCGCGCCGCACTTTATCAGCGTCGCCGCGCGCCGCGCCGCGATCCGGCCGCCGCCCGCGATCACCGCGGAGCGTTCCTCCATGTCCGTCAGCATCGGGAAGAGCGGCGGCCGGGAGAGCCCCAGTATCCGCCGCGCCCAGAGCAGCGCCTCTGTGCAGCTGTGTCCGCCCTCTTCATGGGGGCGTTCTATCATGATGACGCGCGCCTTGCAGCTGCGCGCCGCCTCTATCTTTTCTTCGATGCCGCCCGCCGCGCCGCCGTCCTTCGTGACGAGCCAGCGCGCGCCGGTGAGACGGATCATCTCTTCGTTCATAAGCAGGCTGAAGGGGCCCTGCATCGCGATGATGTGGCCGCTGTCAAAGCCGCACTCGGCACATTTTTTTATCACTTCCGGGTCCGGCAGCACCCGCGCGAAGAGGCGCGAGCGATCGCTCACGCAGGCAAAGGCCTCCAGCTCCTTGCTGC
This sequence comes from Cloacibacillus porcorum, assembly GCF_001701045.1. GTDB lineage: Bacteria > Synergistota > Synergistia > Synergistales > Synergistaceae > Cloacibacillus > Cloacibacillus porcorum. The sequence continues at coordinate 3,453,278 of NZ_CP016757.1, read as the reverse complement.
CGGTCGTCAGCAGCACGTTGCCGGTCGTCCCCTCAAGGAAGCGGGCCGCCTCCTCCGCGCTCTTCACGCGGACTACGTCGCCGTCGGTGACGGCCTCCCGCCGCTGTACGCGCATGAGCGGCGTATTCGCGGCGGCGCAGGCGGCGCGGATATTTTCACGCGCCTCGCGCGCGTAAGGGTGCGTCGCGTCGATGACGCAGGCGATGTCGGAGTCTTTGATAAATTTTTCCATCTCCGCCGCGTCCATGCGGCCGACGGTGACCTCGGTATTTTCCGCTCCGCGCACCAGCTCCGCGCCGTAGGCGGTGGCGACGGCATAAACGAGCGGCAGGCGGAAGCGCGTCAGTTCGCGCCCCTCGGTGGTGCCGCCGAAGAGCAGTACGCGCCGTCCCATCTCAGTCTTCGCCATCGGTGGGATGCCTGTAGCCGCGCGGCGTGATGAGGCGTCCGTTTATCACGCGGGTGGCGGAGTTCCCGATTATCACGGTGCAGAACATGTCTATCGGCGCCTCCTTGAGGCCGTCGAGCGTCGTCAGGCCGAAGCTCTCTTCGTCGCGCCCCGCGTTGCGCACCCAGCCGGCGGCGCGGTTTCCGGGGAGCGTCTCCATGAGGATCGCCGCCGCGCGCGCAAGGTGGTCGGGGCGGCCGTGGCTTGCGGGGTTGTAGATACAGATGACGAAATCGGCCTCCGCGGCGGCGCGCAGCCGCCTCTCTATCAGCTCCCAGGGCGTAAGCAGGTCGCTGAGGCTGATAACGGCGAAGTCGTGCATCAGCGGCGCGCCGAGTATCGAGGCCGAGCTTGCGGCGGCGGTGATGCCGGGGATTATTTCGACCTTTGTCCTGCCCCGCGCCACCTCGAGCATTATCCCCGCCATGCCGTATATTCCCGGGTCGCCGCTGGAGATGAGCCCGACGGTGCGGCCCGAAAGCGAAAGTTTAAGCGCCTCTTCGCAGCGGTCGCGCTCCCTCTTCATTGGCGAGGCGACGAGCTCTTTGCGTCCTTCGAAGATTGGGCGCACCAGCTCGATGTAGGCCTTGTAGCCGACGATCAGATCGCATTTTTCCAGCGCCGAAAGCGCCCGCGGCGTTATCTGTTCCGGCCCTCCGGGACCGAGGCCGACGACGTATATCATCTCTGCGCCGCCTTTGCCAGTGCGCAGTAACATTCTTTTGCCATATCTATATCAACCCTTTCTTTTAATGAGAAGAGAAGTTTATTCATCATGCTGCGGGAGGCGGCTCTTACGCGGGAGAATTCCTCGGCGTCGGCGCAGCCGAGCTCGTTTGCCAGTTCGCGCTCCGCGAAGGCGCAGACGTCCTCTATGTAGGGCATGCAGTCGTGTATCTGCCGCCACTCGTGGAAGCGCGCGGTGTGCGCCGCGACGCTCTTTTTTATCTCCCGCAGGAAGTCCTCCGGCAGCGCGCTGTGTCCCAGCCCGTCCATGTCCACCAGCGTCACCGAGGGACGTCTCATGAAGGCCGGTTCGATGTCGCGCGGGACGGCGAGGTCTATCATCATCCGCCGTACGCCGTCGTCGCCGAACTCCTTTGTCGTGAGGACGAAGTGGGGGCTTGCCGTCGCGCAGATAACGAGGGCGCACTCGCGCATCGCCTCATATCTTGTATCGTAGGGGATCAGGGTAACGCCGGAGGGCGGCTGCGCGCCGTCTTTGCGGCAGCGGCGCTGTGTCATGCGCACCGAAGCGCCGCGGTCGCGCAGCAGCTGCGCCGCGAGCATTCCCATTTCGCCGCTGCCCACGACGAGCGCGGAGATTCCGCGCAGGGGAGCGGCGGAGGAGCAGCCCGCTGGCCCGGAGGCGTCATTTGCGGCTGCGGCCTGCGAGAAAAATTCCGCCGCCGCCGTGCAGGCCGCCGCCGCCGCGGAGCATTCATGCGGCAGGGCCTTATATTTTGTGCGTACCTCTTTGCCGGCTGTGATCGCGCGCTGGAAGAGCTGCCCGAGCAGCGGGCCGCAGGCCTTTTCCTCACGCGAAGCGGCGAGCGCCTCTTTCATCTGTCCCAGTATCTGGTCTTCAAGTGGTATCTGTGAATGGAGTCCGGCGGCGATCTCAAAGATGCGCGCCACGGCGGCCTCTCCGCGCAGCGAGAAGAAGCTGCCGCAGCCGCGGGCGCGGTGCAGCAGCTCCGAGGGCTCCTCTTCGGAGACGACGGCCAGCTCTGTCCGGTTACAGGTCGAGATGAGGACCGCCTCCTGGACATGCGGCGCGATCTCGTTCAGCAGCTCCCGCCGCTCGCTCTCCGTAAAGGTGAATTTTTCCCGGACGTCGACGGAGGCCGACCTGTAGTCCAATCCGGCGATCTTTATTTCCATATTCATAGGTCACAGACTCCTTTTTCTTGCCAGCGCGAAGGTGATGCCGGGGTATTTTGTTTTGAGACGCACCATGTAGCCGCCGCGCGAGGCGGCGAGCGCCGCGCGTTCACAGACGTTGTCGGTCCCGACCGCCGCGAGCGCCGCGGGCGAGGGGGTAAATTCCCCCGGCAGCGCCATCAGCGTCTCCGCGGAGAAGGTCTCGAAGGGTATCTCATAAAATTCCGCGAGTCCGGCGACCGCCGCCTCGTCTTTTTTTTGTTCGACGGAGGCGACGGAGGCGACGGAGAGCGGCGAATAACCGCTCTGTTTCATAAAGTCCAAAAAGCATCCGCGCAGCAGCTCCGGCTCCGTGCCGCGCTTGCAGCCGACGCCGACGATGAGGTTTTTGGGCCGCAGCCACAGCGTCACCGGATAGGGAGCGGGCTGCAGTTCATCGGTGACGGCGACGCCGACGGCGTGTCCCGAGAGCAGCTCGGCGGCGACGCGCTTCGCGGCGGGAAGGTTCTCAATGGCGCAGTTGTTCTTCACCGCCCATGAGTCGGGCGGCGTGATGCCGTTCACGTCGGTGGCGGTGGTGATCACTGGGCGGGCTCCGATAGCTTCGGCGATGCGCAGCGTGAGTTCGTTCGCGCCGCCGATGTGTCCCGAGAGCAGCGATATCACGCTGAGGCCCCGTTCGTCGGCAACGATTACCGCGGGATCTTTATCTTTGCCTTTAAGGTACGGAGCGACGGCGCGTACCGCGATCCCGCAGGAGGAGACGAATACCAGCGCCTCCGCCTCCGCGAAGCGCTCTTTCGTCCATTCGCCGAGAGATACGCCGAAGGGCAGCACGCCGCCGCCCGCGTATTTTTCCGGGGCCCAGGCGCTGCCGCCGAAGGCCAGCGCGATCCGCCTCGCCAGTTTTGCCCCCCTCTCCGAAAATGCCGCCGCGCAGAGATTCATCTTTTATTCGGCGGCCTTTCGGAAGCCGTGGGAGAAGTGTTTGTCGTAGAGCTTCGAAAGCTCGTACTCGTCGCCGAGGAAGTCCCCGACGAGTATCAGGGCCGTATTTTTTATTCCCGCCTCCGAGGCGAGCAGCGGCAGGGTGGCGAGCGTGGCACGTATCACCCTCTGCTCGGGCCAGGAGGCCTTGTAGACCATGACGGCCTTGGTCTCGGGAGCGTAGCCGCCCATGATAAGCTCGGCGCAGAGGCCGTCAAGCAGCCCCGTCGAGAGAAAGAGCACCATCGAGGCCTGGTGCGAGGCGAGCAGCCGTATCTTTTCCTTATCGGGAACCGGCGTGCGCCCCTCCATGCGCGTGATTATCACCGTCTGGCTCACCGCCGGCAGGGTGTATTCCACCTCCGCCGCCGCGGCCGCGGCGCAGAAGGAGCTGACGCCGGGGGTGATGTCATAGGGGATGCCGAGCGCCTTGAGCCTGTCCATCTGCTCGCGTATCGCGCCGTAGATCGAGGGGTCGCCGGTGTGGAGGCGCACCGCGTCGACTCCGGCCTCGTGCGACTCGCGCAGCTTCTCTATTACCTCGTCGAGCGTCATGGAGGCGCTGTCGTGTATCTCGCAGCCCTCTTTCGCGCGCTTCAATAGTTCCGGGTTCACGAGGGAACCGGCGTAGATTATCATCCCCGCCTCCTCAAGGAGCCGCGCTCCGCGCAGCGTGATCAAATCCGGGGCTCCCGGCCCCGCTCCGACAAAATGTATCATTGATCTATTCTCCCTTCGCGGCGCCGGTCACCGCCGAAAAAATCACAACGGGGTTCTGCGCCTGCCATATCTGCGTCTTGCCGACGGTCTTTATTCTGCTCACGGCGACCTGCGCCGCGTCAAATCCGGTAAAATTTTCTCCCGCGAGCTCCTGCGTGCAGAGCGCGATTGTCTTAAGCGAGACGGCGGAGACGACGAGACGTATTCCCGCGCCGCGCGCCGCGATCCGCTCGAATATCATGGGAAGCTCGGGGCCGCTGCCGCCGACAAAGACGGCGTCAGGGTCAGGCAGGGCGTCTATCACCGAAAGCGCCGAGCCCTCGTATACCTTTATATTGTGGAGGCGGAACTTTTCCGCGTTCGCGCGTATCAGCGCCGCCGCCTCATTGTTTATCTCCACCGCGTGGAGCTCGCGGCATAGCTGGGCCGCCGCCACGGATACCGAACCGGTGCCGGCGCCGAGGTCCCAGACTACGGATTCCGGTGTCAGGCGCAGCTTCGCCGTTATCACGGCGCGTACCTCCTCGTGCGTCATCGGCACGCCGGCGACGCGGATAAAATCGGCGTCCTCCGGCAGCAGAGGCGGACGCTCGGTGAAGTCTTTGTTTATCAGCAGTACGATCGAAAGCGCGTCGAAGCTCTCCTTCGCGAGCGCGCGCGCCTCGCCGCGGCTGACGCGTTCGTCCTTCGCGCCGAGCCTTTCGCCGACCACCGCCTCCACCGCGCCGAGCCCCGCATCCGCGAGCAGCGAGCAGAGCCAGGCGGGGTTCTTCTGCGCGTCGCAGAAGAAGATCGCCGCGCGGTTATGCTCCACGGCGTCAAGTATCTTCGCGCCGCCGATCTCGCGTCCGTGTCCCGAGAGGATCACGGCCTCCTGCCATGTTTCGGCCGCCTTGGCGCAAAGGCTCTGGAGCGAGCTGATGCCGGGGAGGACGGTGATCTCGTCGTCGGGGAAATTTTTCTTTATCAGCGGCAGCAGGCTGAATATCCCTGTGTCGCCGGAGACGACGACCGCCGCGTCGCCGAGCTTAAGCTCCTCGCGAAGGCGCTCGAAGGTCTCCTTGAAGCTCTTCATCTCGATGACGTTCGGATGCCCCGCGGCGATGTGCAGATGGCGCGGAGAGCAGGCGACCGCGCGCGAGGCGGCGATCGCGGCGCTCACCGTCGGCGTCACCTCTTCTATATCGCCCGGTCCGGCTCCCAGAACATAAAGCCTATTTCCCATCTCTTATCTCCTCCGCAAAGGACGGCGCGTCATCAGTCGCGCCGAGAATTATTCCGCCGTTGTCGATGAAGGCGACGGCTGTCTTTATATCTTCAAAGGCGCGTTCCTCGCAGCGTTTCGCGGCGATACGCGCCAGTATCGTCCATAAAAAATCCAAGCCCTCTTTGCGCACGAGGCGCATCGCCTCTTCGGTGGTGGGACACTCGTAGAGGGCCTTCACGGTGGCGGCGGGAGCTCCCGCGATCGCCGCCTGCGCGCAGAGCGCCTCTTTCGCGCCGCCGCCGGTGCGGTTGTGGGTGTTGAAGCTGCCCGCCGCGACCTTGAGCAGCTTCCCCGGGTGCCCGCCGATCAGCAGCCGCTTCAGTCCGAGGCGGGCCGATTCGTCGAGCAGATGGCCGATATAGTTCCCGCACTGCACGACGGCGCGGTTGTTTATCTCATAGGCCCTGCGCAGCGCGTTCTCACCCGTCCCCGCGAAGGCGACCGCCACCGCTTCGCGCCCCTCCGCCGCGTGGGTGTTGAGCTCCAGTGTCAGCGATTCGAGCAGCGAAGCCTCGTTCATCGGCTTCACGCGTCCAGAGGTGCCGAGGATCGAGATACCGCCGACGATCCCCAGCCGCGGGTTGAAGGTGCGTTTCGCGACCTCCGCGCCCTGCGGCGCCGAGATGGTGACTTCCGCGCCGCGCGCGCCGATCACCTCGCGCAGCGCGCGCTCGATCATCATGCGCGGCACGGGATTGATCGCCGGTTCGCCGATGGGGACCTTGAGCCCCGGCAGGGTCACCGTACCCACCCCCTCGCCGGCGAGGAAACTCACCGCTCCCGGCGCGGGAGAGAGTTTCACGGCGGCCCTTATCATGATGCCGTCCGTCGAGTCCGGGTCGTCTCCCGCGTCCTTTATCACGCCGCAGCTGCCGTCCTCATATCCGACGACCGGCAGCGTGAAGATCCTCTCCTCCGGCGTCGTTATCTCTACGCTCGCGGGGCAGGGCGACCCCAGCGCGCGGAGCGCCGCGGCCTTCGCCGCCGCCGCCGCGCAGCTTCCCGTCGAATATCCCTCGCGGAGCTCCCTATTCGACGCCATAGAGCAGCGCGTTCACGATCGTGGAGGCGACCGGCGATCCGCCCTTGCGCCCCACGGCGGTTATATAGGGCACCTTCGTCGCGAGAAGGCGCTCCTTTGATTCGACGACGTTGACGAAGCCCACCGGCACACCGATGACCAGCGCGGGGGCGCATTTGCCCTCGTCGATCAGCTCGCAGAGGCGTATCAGCGCGGTGGGGGCGTTCCCGATCGCGAAAATGGCGTTGGGGGTGGCCTTCGCCGCCTCCTCCATGCTCACGACGGCGCGCGTAGTGCCGCGCGCCTCCGCCGCCTCGCGCACCGCGGGGTCGGCCATGCGGCAGACGACCTCGACGCCGAAGCGCGCGCAGGCCGCTTTGTTGATGCCCGACGCCGCCATATTGGTGTCGGTGACGACGGAAGCGCCGCTTTTCAGCGCCGCGCGCGCGAGCTTCACGGCCTCTTTGGAGAAACGCATATTCTCCGCGAAGTCGAAGTCCGCCGTCGTGTGTATCACGCGCTTTACCACCGGCAGCTCCTCGGGAGCGCCGAGCCAGGCCCCCATCTCGGAGGCGATGATCCTCATGCTTGCCTGTTCTATTTCGTCTGGTCTCATAGCGGTCACCTCATCTTTAAAATTTTTTGTAAAGAAAGACTGCTCTATTAAATACCCGGTCTCCGGCAGCCGTCGCGTATATTTTGTCTGTCGTGAGACCGATGTCTGCCGGCCAATATCCGCTCCCGGCGAGCGGCTTCAAAACAACAGCGGCAGAGCCGCCAGCGCTATCGACAGCACCGCGAATCCCGCGGTCGTCGTAAAGTTCCAGAATAAAAGCTGCTTAGCCATCTCCCTGCTGAAGAGGCCGAAATAATAACCGGCGTTCGCGCGGAAGAGCCGTGTGACGATGCCGAAGCTGTTCCCGAGCAGCAGCGCGAAGACCGCCTGCGCTGTCGTCAGCTCGCCCGCCGCGAGGCTGCCGCCCGCGAGCGCGAGCGCCGCCGAGACGTGCGCGATAGAGGCGGCGGCCACCGTGAGCGCCGCGAGCGGCAGTATCGTTCCAGCCAGCAGCCACTCCTTTATCGTGCTCTCGGCCCACGGTACCAGCATATAGGCGACCGCGAAGAAGAACCAGGCGATAGGCAGGGTCTTGAGCAGCCGCTTGTTGAAGCGGATATCCTTTGCCGCGCCGCCGGAGGCCGTATCCGCCGGCGCCTCTTCCGCCGCGCCGCCGCGCTTGAGGATGAAGAGTATCAGCACGAAGCGCGCCGCGCTGCGCAGCAGCAGGATCGAACCAAAGATCGCTCCCGACACACCCGCCATCGAGGTGGCCATCACCATCGTCGATGGCCAGCGGTGCAGATAGGCGGGGAAGGAGAGCAGCAGCGTCCCCCATTTTGCCGAGCGTTCCGACAGCTTGCCGCTGTCGAGCGCCGAGGCGATGAAGGCCGCCCCCGCCTTCGCGGAGCCGAGGCTCAGCGTCAGCGCCATGCCTAGCTCTGAGCCGATTCCCGCCTTTTGCAGATGCGGCACGAGCCGCCGCATAAGCCTGTCGGCGAGGCCGCTTCTCAGGACCGCAAAGCCGATAAGAAGTCCGAAGAGGATGTCGAAGGTGAGCCGCAGCTCGCCCGCGACCAGGCCGCGCCAGTCCATTTAGCTCCGCCAGAGCAGGAGTATCGAGAGATATTCCTCGGCGGGCTCCAGCGCCGCCGCGCCCTCGTAAATCTTTTCATCGGCGAGTCCCGCGCGGTCGATGCGCGCCATACGCCCCCAGGGTCCCGCCTCCGCGACGACCTCCGCGAGTTTCTCCCTCAATATGCAGGGCTTATAGAGCGCCGCGGAATCGGCGCGGCGCAGCGCCGCCACGATCCCCTCGCGGTCGTCGATGCAGGGTATTACAGAAAAGACGTCCTCTCCCATCGCGAGGAAGGAGCCGATGCGCGAGGCCGCGAGCTGATGCGCGGAGATACCCGGCACCAGCGAGAGCTCAAGATCGGGGACGATCTTCTTCCAGGCGTCGAAGAGATAGGAGCCTGTCGCGTAGAGCGCCGAGTCGCCTATGACGGGGAGCACCACGCTCTTTGCGCCGCGCCACGAACCGCCGATCCGCTCCAGTTCGCCAAGGAGAAACTTCTCGCGCTCCTCAGTGTCGGTGAGCATCGGGAAGGTGATGGGGGTCGTTTTGACCTCCGGAATGTTCGCGCGCACTATCTGCTCGGCGACGGAGAACTTACCGCGCGGTGAATAGGGCGTCAGCACGACGTCCGCCTCTTTTATGATCCTTAGCGCTTTGAGCGTGACCAGCTCGGGATCTCCGGGGCCTACGCCGACAACTGTAAATTTCAAAATCTTCACTCTCCGTAGAATATTTTTATCAGCCTTCGCCCTCCGGCCTCAAGTCCGAGCAGCGACGGACGGCTCAGCTCTCCCTCCGGAACGACGGCTGTCTTTATCTTTTTTATCGCCGGATACCAGGGGCGCGATACGAGCGTCTTCATGTTAGAGGCGTTCATCGTGCCCTGCTGTATCAGGTAGATATCTATATTGCCCGCGGCGGCGGCCTTGAGTATCCGCTCGAGGCCGTAGGGAGCTATCGCGCTGCCTTTACGGATCGCCCGCGCGTCGGGGGCGGCGTTCCTGCCTCCCGCGAGTTCGACGAGCTTTGCCGCCCACGAATCAGGCGAGCAGGTGTGCAGCTCCTTCGCCGTAGCCTCCACGAAAACGACGGGGCTTTTGCCGCCTGATTTCTTCGCCGCCTCGGAGGCGATCGTGCCGCGGATATTTTTCAGCTTCGCCTCGGCGGCTGCCGGGTCGCTTCCGATGAGCGCGGCGAGCTCCCGCAGATAAGAGGAGAATTCATCCCATCTCGGCGGCTCTATTGAAACGACCCGCACGCCGGCGCGCTCCAGCACGCTGCGAAGCTGCGGGTTCTGCCGCTCCGCGAGGCCGCGCGTCAGGACGAGGTCGGGTTTCAGCGCCAATATCTCCTCCGCGCCGCTTTTCGCCGAAAAACGCGGCAGCTTCGGCAGCATGTCGTCATCGTCGTTTTTGGAGACGGCGACGAGCTGTCTTTCGCCGCCAAGCGCGACGATGTTGTCGGTGTGCCCCGGATAAAGGGAGACTATACGTTTGGCCGCCGCCTCCGCGCGGAGCGGTGAGAGTAAAAATATGATAAGGACATATACAACTATTCTGGGTGCCATGCCGTATCGCCCTCCTCCGATCTGTAGCGGCGGAACCTTATGCCGTACAGTTCATGTAATATTTTTTCGTCCAGAAGCCCGACCGGGCCGCGGGCGATGATCTTTCCCTCTTTGAGCGCGATAAAGTCGTCGCAGCAGGAGATCGCGCTGTTCAGGTCGTGCGCCGCCGCGACGACGCTCCTGCCCTCTGAGGCAAGCCGCCGCAGCAGCGAAAATATACGCCGCGAATGGCTCGGGTCGAGCGCCGAGGTCGGTTCGTCAAGCAAAAAGAGCTCCGGCTGCTGGGCGAGGATCATCGCGAACAACACGCGCTGCCGTTCTCCCCCGGAGAGCTCCGTCGCGGTGCGAAAGAGCAGATGGTCCACCTCCGCGAGCTCCGCGCTCTTAAGGATTATCCTGTCGTCCTCCGGCTTCATCGGTTCAAGCGCCCCGTGGAAAGGCAGACGTCCGAGCGAGATTATCTCGTAGACGGAGAAGGCGGCCTTCACGCCGATGCTCTGCGGCAGAAAGCCCACCAATCGCCCGAAGTCGCGGCGCGGGATATCCTTTACTTCACGCTCGCCGAGCGCGAGCTTGCCGCTGTAGTTTCCGAGGCCGCCGAGCGTGCGCAGCAGCGTGCTCTTGCCGCCGCCGTTCGGACCGATGAGCGCCGTTATCCTGCCGTTTTCTATCTCGCCGCTGATGCCGTCGATTATCTTTTTCGCGCCGTAACCGGCGCAGAGTCCGCTGAAGGTATAGGCGCTCATGCGCCGCGCCTCCTGCCCATCAATATCCAGCAGAAGAAGGGGCCGCCGATGAGCGCCGTGATGACGCCCACGGGGAGTTCTCCGAGGTTCTGCGCCGCTCCGTCAGCGAGCGCGAGCAGCAGCCCGCCGCCGAGGAAGCTGAATATGAGCAGCGGTCTTGTCGCCGGCCCCGTAAAGGTGCGCATGAGGTGCGGGACCACGAGGCCGACGAAGCCGATGATCCCGAAGAAGCTGACCGCGGCGGCGGTGGCGAGCGACGAAAGCGCGAGCAGCAGGCCGCGCAGCTTTTTCTCATCGATGCCGAGCAGCGCTCCCTGTCCCTCTGAGAGCGAGACGGCGTCTATCTGGCGCGCGTAGATAAAGGCGGGTATAAATAATATGAGGGCCGCGCCCCAGACCGAGAGGGCGGAAAGCGGCGAGGCTCCCGAAAGGCTGCCCATGAGCCAGAGGACGATGGCGCTGAGGCGGTCGTCCGCGATCGCCTTAAGAAAGGTGACGCCCGCGGAGAGTATCGCGTTGGTTATGATGCCGGCGAGAACTATATAGGCCGCGCCGCCGCCGCTGCGCGCGGCGATGAGGCTGACGAGCCAGAGAGCGGCCATCGCGCCGGCAAAGGCCATCGGTGTTACCGCGAACGAGCCGAAAAAGAAGCCGAGAGCGCCGCCAAAGGCCGCGCCCGCCGCTATCCCCAGCGTATAGGGCTCGGCGAGCGGATTTGTGAGCAGCCCCTGCAGCACCGCGCCCGCGACGGCGAGCAGTCCTCCCGTTCCCACGGCGGCGAGAAAGCGCGGCAGCCTGACGCTGCGGATCACGAGAGCCTCGGGAGTGGTGCGCGAGGCTTCGTCTAAAAACGGATTCAAAAGCGCCGCGACGCGGGCGGCGGGAATATCCCACTCGCCAGCGCCGAGCCGCCAGAGCGCGGCGGCGAGCAAAAGCAGACAGAGCAGCGCCGCGAGACGCAGACGCTTTATATACAGCTGCCGTCTATGCTCAGAGAGCTCCGCCGCGCCGGTCATCGTTTATTTCATCATATCCTTGATCTTGGAGACGTAGACGCGGGCCATGTCCGCATCTTCGCCAAGGCCGACGAGGAAGGTCTTGATATCCTTGTAGCCCGCAGCCTTCAGCTGGCTGTACCATGATTCGGGATCGTCCTTATCGGCGAGGTCGTTGTTCGCGTGGTCGCCCGCGACGATCATCAGCGGGGAGATGACGAGCGTCTTCACGCCCTTGTCACGCTTGAGGCGCGCGATCACATCTTCGATCATCGGCGCCGCTTCGACAGTGCCGAGAGCAAAGCGGCCGGGGGCCTTCTTGTCGAGCGAAAGCTGGAGCTGGCTGTACATCGCGTTCGCGGCGTGGTGCGGCGTGCCGTGTCCCATGAGGACGATCACGGTGCCCTTCTTCGCGAGATCCTTCGCGAAGCGCTTCATGAGAATGTCGGCCATCAGATCGCAGTCGGCGGCCGATGAAAGATAGGGGCGGCCGAGTTTCAGCTCTTTGAATTCATACTTGCCCTTCACCGAGGCGACGCCGTTCACGAGTCCAGCAATGTCGTCATACTCTTCTCCGGGGATGATGTGCATCGGCATCACATAGACGTGGGTGAAGCCTTCGTCGTTCATCTGCGCGAGCGCCGAGGTCGGCGTGGGGATGTTGACGTTTTGTTCCTTCGCTATCTTCCTGCGGATGATGTTCGACGTATAGGCTAGGCGCACTTCGGTGTCGGGGAAGGCTTTCTTCGTCGAGTCGACGAGATTGTCGATCGCCTTTTTCGCATCCGGCATCGAGGTGCCGAAGGCGACTACGAGGATACCCTTCTTGTCGGGTTTATCCTTGGGAGCGGCGGCGAAGGCCGTGCCTGACATTACCAGTGTTAACATCACGAGAGCTATTACAAACGATTTCATGAGAAATATTTCCATCCTTTCGATCATCGCCAATCCAGAAAAATTCTGGGCCCAATAAAAAAAGACCCGGAAGCGATCCCCCGAGTCCGTGTCCTGTCAGCTGATAAAAAGCTGAAACAAGTTACTGCGAAGATGTTTGCCCGCGCAAACAGACCCCCTTCCTTAAACCTTTCTCCAGCAGATTTCCTGGCTTATCTTCATCCTACTTGCGCGCCTTCCCAGAATAAAATTAATTCCAGTGACATCCTTGCGCTTTCGTCTGATCCACAGTGGCGGGGCCGCACCGGCATAGGAAAAAATCCGCACCGGTTTCCCTTACTGAGAAAGACAATATTCAATTTTGTGGTAATTATAACAGATGGCGACCGGGTGTACAGGTGATTTTTAGCGGCGCTCCGGATAATTTTGTCACATCAGACAAAGAGAAAGCCGGGCGCGGCACTCCATGATACCAGTTCGTCATCCGCGTCAAATTCGAGAATATACATGCCTCCGTTCGGTATCCGCCACTCTCCGTGGGGAATATTTTTATCGGCGAAGCGGTGCAGTACCGCGCGCATCACATTGCCGTGCATTGTGCCGGCGGCCGTTGATACCCCCGCCGCGCGGCAGCGCGAAAGCAGCGCCGCAAAACCGGCGCAGACGCGCTCCGTAAAACCGTTGAAACTCTCGCCCCGCTCTATTGGCCGATTGGGGGCTGCGAGCCAGGCGGTATAGTTGGGGTCGTCGTCGAGATTCGTATAGGGACGCCCCTCAAGGATGCCCAGCGAACATTCGGAGAGCGCCGCGGGAAGATAGTCGGCGGCGCGTCCGTAAATCAGCTCAAGCGACTGCGTGCAGCGTTTCAGCGGCGATGAAAAATAGAACTCGGCGCGCGGATAGGAAAAACGCGCGCATATCGCCCGCTGCTCCGCCGCGCCCTGCGGCGAAAGCGGGATGTCGCGCTGGCCGGTCCAGACATTCTCCGCGTTCGCGAGCGACTGCGCGTGGCGGATGAGATAAATCCTCAACGGTAATCCTCCATCGCGGCGAGCAGGATGTCGTTCTCCGGCCTCGTCCGCGCCGCGATGCGTACATATCTTCCGTCGAGCCCGGGAAAATTTCTCGTGTGGCGCACGACGATGCCCCGTTCCAGCATAAAACGGATGAACCTTTCGTCGTCGTCGACCGCTGCCAGGAAATAGTTCACACAGCTTGGCAGCGTCGGAAAACCCGCCCCGTTCACCGCGGAGATGAGCCGCGGCATCTCCGCGGCGTAATAATCTTTCGTGCGGCGCAGCAGCGTGGCGTCCGCGAGGAAGAAGAGCGCCGCCTGCTGCGCGAGGCCGCTGACGCTCCAGCTCGGCTGCCGTCTCCTCAGCCTCTCCGTCATCTCGGCGTCGGCGAGGATATAACCGATACGCGCTCCGCAGAGGTTGTACGTCTTTGTCAGCGAACGCAGCCTGACGACGTTAGGCCGCGGCCGGTAGGGGGCCAGTGTCTCGTCGGTCCAGATAAAATCGCGATAGGCCTCGTCGACGATAAAAAGCGTTCGTGGGTGCCGCGCCGCGATCTCATCAAGCTCTCCGTCGGGGATGAAGCCCCCCGTCGGGTTGCAGGGATTACAGAGCCAGACAGCGCCCTCTGCGGGAAGCTTCGCCGCGCGAAGGTCTAAGATGTTGAGCGGAGCCGCGCCGAAATTTTTCAGCGCGCGCAGATACTCGCCGTAGACCGGCTGAAGTATGCGGTTTTCCCGCGCCGCCTCATAAGAGGCGATGAGATAGATCGACTCGTTGGAGCCGCTGGTCACCAGGATATTTTCCGGCGCGGCTCCCGTCGCCTCCGCGAGGAGCGCGCGCAGCGCAAGACATTCGTCGTCGGGGTAATCCTCCAGCGCCGCGCGCAGGTCGGGGACGAAGCCCCCGCGCTGCGCCACGGCGTTGGTATTGGTGCTGAAATCGTAGAGGCGCTCCGGCATCTGGAGGCCGAAGAGTTCATATAACTTTTCAGGGTTTGCGCCGTGAAGCCGGAATTCCATCAGTAAAGCCGCCTCTCCACCGCAAAGATCAGCACCGCACAGAGCGCTACGGAAATGTTCATTATATAGTGGGCGCGCAGGATGTCGTTTGGCTCCGGTTCTCGCAGATCGTCGCCGAGCGTCGGACGGGCCTCCCACTCGCCGCCGTAAAAGGCGCCGCCGCCCAGGCGGATGCCGAGCAGCCCCGCGAAGACGCTCTCGCCGTGGGCGCTGTTAGGGCTCTTGTGGTTCAGCCGGTCACGCCGGAATATTCTCCACGCGCGGCGGTAATCCATATTGGCGAGCGCGCCCGCGCCGATGGCGATAATTGCGCCGAGGCGCGCGGGGATAAAATTCAGAATATCGTCGAGCTTTGCCGCCGCCCAGCCGAAATCGCGGTAGCGCTCGTCGTCATAGCCGACCATAGAATCCATCGTGCTCGCTGCTTTGAAGAGCCAGGCGAATACCGCGGCAAGCCCGAACAGCGAGCCGACCGTCATCCAGAAGAGCACGGAGACGACGCCGTCGATATAGCTCTCCGCGATGGTCTCGACCGCCGCGCGAGTAACGCCGCCCGCGTCAAGCCGCTCGGTGTCGCGGCCGACTATGCGCCCCACCTGTTTGCGCGCGCGTTCCAGGTTGCCGCTTGCGAGCGCGCGGGCCACGGGCAGCGATTCATCCTTGAGGGACTTGAAGGCGATCGCCGCGTAGAGCAGGTAGATATTGAGGGCCGTCTGCGCCCATCTGCCGATGAATCCGGCGGCGGTTATAGCCACGGCGACGACCGCCGCTACGGTGGCGAGCACCGCGGCGCAGAACAGCAGGCCGCGCCTTCTGCCATCTTCGCGGGCGTAGAAAAATTTCTCGTAAAAGGTTATCAGCCGTCCCACCAATACCACGGGGTGCGTCGGCCATCTGGGATCTCCAAAAAGGGCGTCAAGCAAAAGCGCCGCTAAAATCTGCAAAACCATTCCCCCTTGCTTATTTTGCCTTAAGCAAGATACATTCTACCCTCAATATTACAACCACGCGATAAAATTTTTGCAAAAAAACTTTGACGGAAAAGCGCTAAGCCGATTTTACCTATGCCGAAAGTAAAAAATAGTGATATAGTTTCCCTCATGATTATAGACTTTCATACACACGTTTTTCCCTATAAGATGGCCGATGCGGCGATGACGAAGCTTCAGCAGCAGTGCGAGGTTCCCTATTACGCTCCGGCTACCGTGGGATCGCTTATCAGGACAATGGACGAGTGCGGCGTTGACAAAAGCGTCGTGCTCAATATTGTGACGAAGGAGACGCAACATGAACACGTCCTCTCTTTTGCAAAGGAGATAGATTCGGAGAGGCTGATATCCTTCGGCTCAGTAATGCCGGGTTCGGAATACGCCCTTGAATACGTCTGGAAGATATCGGACGAGGGGCTTAAAGGCATAAAGCTGCATCCCCCGTTACAGCGCGCCGATGTGGACGATAAGAGGCTTTTTCCCGTTTATGACCTGGCGCGGGCGCTCAACCTCGTAGTCGTCTTTCACGCGGGCTGGGACGCGACATACCGCGATGAGATGCGCGCCTCGGTCGAAATGACCATTAATGTCGTAAAAAATTTCCCCGGCCTGAAACTCGTCGCCGCGCACATGGGCGGACTGCGCCTCGCGCGTGACGTTTTCGACCATCTGGCGGGAAAATATGACCTCTACTTCGACACCGCCTACGCGGCCGACCCTTGGCTCGACAAAGAGATGTTCCGTGACATCATCCGCCGCCACGGCGCCGAGCGTATCCTCTTTGGCAGCGACTACCCCTGGCACCTGCCCTCGATGGAGATCGGGCTGATAAACAGCCTCGACATCGGCGAAGAGGAGAAAAAGATGATCCTCGGAGAAAACGCCGCAAGGCTGCTGGGGCTGTAACGTAAAGGAATCTGGAACAAAATAAATAAGGCCGTCCCGCAGCGGGGCGGCTTTTATCTATTTCCCCGCCAAAATCTGTTCCGCCAGTTCTTTAACGGCGGCCTTGATGTTGAAATCGCCGCCGGAGGCGCCGACGCAGCCGGGACAGCCGCTGCGGCAGCCGCAGGAGTTCATCACGGAAAGCGCCGTTTTGACGAGCTCGTTCTTTATCTCGAAGGTACCCTCCGCGAGGCCGACGCCGCCGGGGATGTTATCAATAATATAGATGGCCGCGCGCCGCAGCTGCGGGTCCTTGAGGCGGCTAGTCACAAGGATGTCCGCGCGGTCGCACATGAGGAAGAGCGGCGCGGTGTTGCGTATCAGGTGTTCCAGCCCCTCCATCGCGAGCTTAAGCTCCGCGTCCTCCTGACGGCACAGCGGCATCATCAGCCAGCAGGCGGTGGTGTGCATCTGCTCCTCCGGCAGGCTTATCTGCCCGAAGCCGGCGTTCTCATGCGTCGCAAGCTTTATCTTCTTAAATATCGTCGGCGTCAGCGTTACCACCACCTCGCCCCAGCCGTAGTTGCCCTGCGTCTCGAAGTCGTCGGTGATGTTGATGCGCAGCGAGGCGTCGCCGTCGGTGTAGTAATCCGCGGCGATCTCTCTGATGAAGCACTGCATCTTCTCCGTGTCGAGCGACTCGACGATGTACGACTTGCCGCCGTGGAAATAGATGGCGTCGGGGAAGATCAGCGTCGGCGCCGAACGGCGGTCCATCGTGCCGATGACGACGGGCTTTGTCTCGACGGTGATATCCGTTATAGTGTAATTTTCCCCCGTCGCGCTGCGCAGAGAGAGCCCCGCGGCGGGGTAGGAGTCGGCCTGCCAGTAATATCGCGCCTCATCCGCCTCGTTCACGCGGTGCAGCACCTCGTGGTCCGCGAGGTAGTCGAGTATCGCGTCAACATCCTGACCGCCGAACCTCTCTCCCGCGTGGAAGGGCAGTTCGAAGGCGGAGCACTTGACGTGGCTCACCTGTATATAGGGATTATAGGGATCGATGCGCGCCCTCTCCGTCGGCGCTCCGTAGAACCATTCGGGGCGCTGCGCGAGGAACTGGTCGAGCGGATCGGCGGAGGCGACCATCACCGCCGCTGAAATCGCGCCGCGCCGTCCCGCGCGCCCGATCTGCTGCCAGGCGGAGGCGATGCTGCCGGGATAGCCGTGCAGCACGGCGAGGGCGAGAGAGCCGATGTCGATGCCAAGTTCAAGGGCGTTTGTGCTGACGACGCCGCGCAGCTCGCCGCTGCGCAGGTCGTGTTCGATTTTCCGGCGCTCCTTCGGCAGATAACCGCCGCGGTAGCCCATGATCATCATCGGGTCCGCGCCCCGCTTCACGAGGTCGGCACGGATGGATTTGAGCAGCAGCTCGACATTGAGGCGTGAACGCGTAAAGACGATCGTGCTGATGCCAGAGGCCAGCGCCTCGGCGGCGATGCGCGAGGTCTCAAAGAGCGACGAGCGCCGCATCCCCGTCCTCCAGTCGATGACTGGCGGATTATAGATGATGATCTCCTTCTCCGAGGCAGGCGCGCCGCTCTCCGTGATCAGCTTCACGGAGCGGCCTATCAGCGCCTGCGCGTGTTCGTCTGGGTTGGCGATCGTCGCGGAGCAGCAGATAAAGGTCGGGTGAGAGCCGTAAAATTCGCAGATGCGCGCGAGGCGTGAAAAGAGGTTCGCGAGATGCGAGCCGAAGATCCCGCGGTATGTGTGCAGCTCGTCGACGACAATATATTTGAGATTTCGGAAATAGTCGGACCACTTTGTGTGGTGCGGCAGTATTCCGGAGTTGAGCATGTCCGGGTTAGTAATGACTATATGCCCCTCGCTGCGCGCCTGCCGCCGTTTGACGGGATCGGTGTCGCCGTCATAGACAAAGCCGTGAATCTTGCCGTCGGCGAAGGCGGCGAGCTCTCCAAGCTCCGCGAGCTGGTCCTGCGCGAGGGCCTTTGTCGGGAAGAGATAGAGGGCGCGCGCGCTGGCGTCCTGCAGGACCGCGTGCATGACCGGCAGATTATAGCAAAGTGTCTTTCCCGAAGCCGTCGGCGTTGCGATGACGCAGTCGATCCCCGAGAGCGCGCACTCCACCGCCGCGCTCTGGTGCGAATAGAGCGCCTCCACGCCGCGTTTTTTCAGCGCGTTTACAATGCGCGGGTCGAGCGCACCGAAACTGCCGAAGGCGGCGGGGTGAGCAGGCAGCTTCTTTATCGCGGGAGCTTTGCCGCCAAGGTCGGCGATCCAGCGCACGAGCCCCTCTATGGACGGTTCTTTTTTTGCAAAGTAGTTATTCAACATGATTCAGCCTGATTCTGCCTTATAGTAAAAAATTTTTTCTTGTATGTTGAAGAGTCCATGACCGAAACGCTGCAGTTCAGCCACGAGAGCTTCTTGCGGATACTTGTCTGAAGCCTGTCCATGATCATCTTTTTGCTCCTTGTCTCAAAGAAAAAATCCCCCTCGAGAAAGAGAATGATATAGAGCGGCTCGCCGCCTGCGCCGAGAGGGCGGCAGAGCTCGGAAAGTTTTCCCGCGTGAAAACAGCCACTCCCCTTTGACAGGGCCCCGCAGAGGCAGGCGATGGTCATCGCCGCCTTGAGGCTCATTTCGATATCGAGGCTCTCACGTTCGTCGCCGGGGGAGGGCGTGATGACATCCCTCTTGGCGTTGTCGGTCCCGATCCGCCATACATTTTCCGCTTCGTGGCCGCGGCAGTTCTTCACCTCGATGAGCGCCCGCTTGCCCTCCGATTCGCAGATGAAGTCCACCCCTTTGCTATGGGGAAGGCAGTTGAAGTAGCGCCGGTAAAACTCGCTGTCGTCAAACTTGACCACCCGGTCATTGCGGAAGATGAAGCTGATGCCGCTCTCCTCAATTTCCATAGATGAGCTCCTGCTCTCTGTCGTAGAGGTTGTCGAACTCCTCCATAATAGAGTTGTGGTTCAGCTCCGAGACGGTGCGCCCCTCTTCGAAGCAGAGCTGCCCGTCCTCCTTGTAGAGCGAGATAAACTTGATATCCGCCGGAGCGGAACCCGCCGGCGGGTAGGCCGAGAGCAGATTAAAGGACTGCTGCACGAAATAGTCGTGTGTTGTGATGAAGACCTGGACGCCCATCTCCGCGAGCTTCGCCACCGCCTCGGCGATCGGCTTTATCATCATCGGATTCATATTGGTCTCCGGCTCGTCCCAGAAGAGGATCGAATTTTCGTTGAGGCTTCCCGAAGAGATGAGATAGATGATGGTCGCGAGCTTACGGTAGCCCTCCGAGACAAGTCCCATCTCGAACTCTCCCTTGCCCTTCATCTTGAGATAGAATTTTTTATCCCTCTGTACGATGCTGCCGTTGATTATCCTGCCGAAGCTCTCGATGACGCTGTTCTGCTGCTCGGTGTTGCCGCCCTTCTTGAGCGGACGGTCCAGCAGCTTCGTCAGGTCGTAGTACATCTCTTCAAAGTCAATATGGTAAGTCTCGTAAAGAGACTGGAAATGCTCCGTGGCGGAGATCATCTCCTTCGGCGGAATATAGACCGGGAAATAGGGGGCCATGCCATCCTCCGAAACGCCGATATTAACGCTCACGTCGGCATGGCGGTCCTGCCGGCTGCTGAAGCCGACGGAGACTGAATCCTCCGCGCCGATGCAGAGCGAGAGTGAGGCCCGGCTGCCGCCGGAGCCGCGGCTGGCCAAGCGGCCGATCTTATCGTCGTCGGGACGAAAGACGCCCTGGAGCTTTTTTACCAGGCCGCCCTCGATCTCCTCCTTCGTCATCCTGTCGAGCCTGCCCTCGGAGACGCCCTTAAGCGCGGCGTACATCGCCTTGATCAGCGTCGTCTTTCCGGTGCTGTTCTCCCCGCTGATGATATTTATCTTCGGGGACCACCTTAGACTGAGCCTGTCGAATAACATAAAATTATTAAGTTCCAAAGAAGATATTTTCACCGGAAACACCTCCTGACAGCGGCGACGATACTTCCAAATATATACTTATATACTATATCCTAGAAGTATAGGTAAAAAGGGGGAAAGATTCAAGCAGGGCCGACGGCGAGCGGCGGCAAACGTCTAACGTTTACCAGCTATGCCTGTGATGTCCATTATGGCCGCTGTGTCACCGTCCCTTTTTAAAGTATACTTAAAATGTTTTTTAAGATAAAATATAAAAATCAATAATAGAAAATAAAAGGCGCAGGTGATCTCTATGCAGGAATCTGGAGAAAACTATCTTGAGACGATATTGATACTACAAAATAAAAACGGCTCCGTACGTTCGATAGATGTGGCGCGCAAGCTATCCGTCAGCAAACCGAGCGTAAGCCGCGCGATGGGTATATTAAGGGACGATGGTTTCATAACTATGGAGGCAAACGGCGAGCTGGTCCTTACGGAACAGGGCCGCGCACGGGCCGACGCGATCTATGAACGGCACCGTTTCATCACGAGGTTCCTTGCCGACGTAGTCGGCGTCTCTCCGGAGACCGCCGAGACCGACGCCTGCCGCATAGAACACATAATAAGCGAAGAGACGTTTGATAAGATCAAAGAATACCTTGCAGAGAAATAATATATAGATCATATGAAAATCCCGCCTCGCTTTCGCCGAGACGGGATTTTGTATTATTCCATCGCGTCCTCGTTCTTTAATAGCT